>NZ_JANSIY010000006.1:0-21022 GCF_047462295.1 Synechococcus sp. H60.3
CATGAAGGGATCCCACCGCAAACTGGAAGGGGGAGCACGGCGCCAGAGCAAAATGGCACAATGAGGGAGCCCCCTCTTTGCCCAACAGTCCTCTCCAAATCATGCTGTGGCTGCGTCTTCTCCTGGTGGCTTTGTGCGTCGTGTTCATAGGCTGGTTGTCTCTGCCTGCCTATGCCCTCCTCAACGACGACCGCTACGACGGCAACATCTTTGCCCTCTACGGCTCCAACGGCGGCATGGTTCCGCCGCGCGTCTCCCTCAAGCAGGCGAAAGAACAAGGGATCCCGGCCCTCCTCGTTTACTACATTGACGACAGCAGCGACTGCAAAAAATACGCAGCCACCCTGGCCAACCTGCAAGTTCGCTATGGCCGGGCAGTCTATTTCATTCCCTATTCTGTTGATTCCCTCCTGCCTGGGGACGAGCGCGGCCAGTACTACAGCGGCCGAGTTCCCCAAACCCTCCTTTTTGACTCCCAGGGCAACCTCGTCTACCAATCCATTGGCAACCGCCCCATCACCGAAGTGGAAAACGCCATTCGCGCCCTCTTCCAGTTGGATCCTGTCCCCCCAGGGGTGATCAAAGCTAAGCCCTTCAACGAAATTCAGACCGGATTTTCCCGACCCCGTTCCCCTGCCCCCCCAGCCGAGGCACAGCCGTGACCGCCCCTCCCGATTCCCCGGATTTGCTTGAGGCTCTGCAAGCCAAGCTCGAGAGCTTGCAAGCGCGGCTAGCCGACCTGCGCGAGCTGGAGCGCCTGTCCCAGCTTTCCCCCGAACACTGGGCTGAAATTCAGGCGGAAGTTAGCCAATTGGAGCAACGCCTGCAAGCCTACCTGTTGGAAGTGTTTAACCCCGTTCCCACCACCTTTTGGCAGGTGCTGCGTTTTGGCGGCCTCGGCCTGCTCCTTGGCATTGCTCTCCAGCGCTGGGTGCTGAGCTAGCACCCGTTAAGAAAGATCAAAAGTCTTGGATCCCGGAGCCCTTTCCCATGCGCCTGCGACGCCCTAGGCCCTTCAGCTCGAGTACGTCCGCAACTTGCCTGACGATATCCCAACCATCGTCAGCGAGCAAAACACCATCCTCAATCTCGGCGACTTTCTCAATACCACCAAATAATCGATACCGAAGTGGCCCCCAGCCCCTCTCCCAAGCTGAGAACTAGAGCTACGCCCACCATCCAACTTCCCCACACCCCCAGAACCTGCCGCAGCAGCCCCAGACTTTCCCGCACCACCTGGGGGCTCAAGGGACGGGCTGGGATCCCCACCTTGGGCTTCTCCTTCGGGATCCCGCGATAGCAATTGGTGCCTCCCAACTGGATCTGCAGCCGCCAGGCAAAGGCCGCCTCGCTCCACCCCGAATTGGGGCTGGGATCCGCCCGCCCGTCGCGGCGACACCGCTGCCAAAACCCCCAGGGATCCCCGCTGAGCAGGGCCAGGGTCAGCACCGTCAGCCGGCAGGGCAGCCAGGTCAGCACATCCTCACAGCGGGCCGGCACCGTGCCCAAGTAGGTGAAGGGGGCGTGGCGATAGCCCACCATCGAGTCGAGGGTGCTGCTGGCCTTGTAGGCCAAAGCCAAGGGCGCCCCTCCCAAAAAGGCATAGAACAAAGGGGCCGTCGCCCCGTCCGGGGTATTTTCCGCCACCGTCTCGATCACCGCCCGCAAAATCTCCGCCTCCGTCAGGTGCTCTGTATCCCGGCCCACGTAGCGGCTCAGCCGTTGGCGGGCCTGCGGCAGATCCCCCCTTTCCAAGGGATCCAACACCTCCAAGGCGGCAAAGCGCAGGCTGCGCCCCCCCAGGCAACTGGCCATTAGGATGGCGTGCATCAGGATCCCTGCCCAGGGATGGAGAGCCTGGGCAACGGCGATCAGCCCCCAACCTGCTGCGTAGGATCCCGCCAGCAGCGCCAGTGTCAGCATTGCTCCGCCCCACCGTTGTGCCTGTGGGGTCGAACAGTGCTTGAGGATACAGCCTTGTCCCCAGGCGATGACCGCCCCCATTACCCGCACCGGATGGGGCCACCCCCAGGGATCTGCCAACCAGTAATCCAGACCCAAAGCTGCCGCCAGCACCAGGGGAGCGGCCGGCTGACTCGGGAAAAACAGCAAGGTCTCCCTCCCGCAGGCGCGATCAGACCACAAACCCCCCCTCCTGACTTTGGGCTGCCTGCCAACTGCGGGCGTCGAAGTAGAGATCTTCCAGAGTTGTTTCCTCCAACACCTGCTCCACCCGCTGGGCAATCCGCCGCCAGAGGGCCTCCGTTACCCAGTCCAGCCCATCCGCAGAGCCTTCCTGCTGAGCCTCTGCCCTCTCAGAGCTGCCTGGGAGAGGATCCAGAGATTCTCCCACCGCTGCCAAAATGGCGCTGATCGGGATCCGCCGCGGTGCTCGTGCCAGCCGGTAGCCCCCCTGCGCCCCCCGCTGCGAACAGACCAAACCGGCCTGGCGCAGCTCGATCAACAGCTTTTCCAGATAGGGGGCCGGGATCCGCTGTCGCTCAGCAATGGCCCGCACCGAGGCCATCTGCCCCGCGCCGAGCATCGCCAGATCCAGCAAAGCCCGGATGCTATAGGTAGCTCGCGTGGTCAGGCGCACCCGCTTTCTCCCGCCAATCTTCCCCGATCCTGCCACAGGGATCCCGGCCAGAGCGGTTAACCTGGAAAGCGGTACCCGCTTAGCTCTGGCCTTATCGAGATGGAGCGCCCCACCGCCGGTCTCTACTTGGTGGCGACCCCCATCGGCAACCGCGAAGACATTACCCTGCGGGCGCTGCGGGTTTTGCGGGAGGTGGACTGGGTGGCAGCAGAAGACACCCGCCACTCCGGCCAGCTTCTTAAACACTTTCAGATCTCCGCCCGCCTCATCAGCTATCACGAGCACAACACGGCACAGCGGATCCCGCAAATCCTGAAGTATCTGGCAGCAGGGCAGTCGGTGGCTCTAATCAGCGATGCCGGCACACCCGCCATCTCCGATCCGGGTGAAGAACTGGTGCGCGCCTGCATCCAAGCCGGGATCCCCGTGATCCCGGTGCCTGGCCCGGTAGCGGCAGTGGCCGCCTTGGCTGCTTCTGGGCTGGCCACAGGGCGGTTTGTCTTCGAGGGTTTTTTGCCGCTCAAGACCAGCCAGCGGCAGGCCCGTCTGCAACAACTGGCCCAAGAAGAGCGCACCATCGTCCTCTACGAAGCCCCCCACCGCCTGCAGCAAACTCTGCAAGATCTCCTGGCTCACTGCGGCCCGGAGCGGCAGATCGTGCTGGCCCGTGAGCTGACTAAGCTGCACGAGTCCTTCTGGCGGGGATCCCTGGCCGCCGCTCTGGAGCACTGCGCCGCCCAGCCACCGCGGGGAGAGTTCACCCTTGTTCTAGAGGGGCGGCCTTCCCCTGAAAAAGATGCAGAAACCTTCCCTTCCGAAGCGGAAGTTCGCCAGGAGCTGGCCCGCCTGCTGGCCGAGGGCCTCTCCCGCTCCGCCGCTAGCCGGCAACTGGCCCAGCGCTTCCAGGGATCCCCCCTCTGGACGCGGCGCCGCCTTTATGATCTCTCTTTGCAACTGGAGCCGCTGCCCGGCTCGGATTGCTCCTCGGCAGTCGAGCTTTCTTCTGCAACCGACGACGAGACAGACTCCTAGAACATGGCGCGCATCTTGTTGGTGGACGACGAAGTGGAGTTGGCCGATTCCCTGGCCCAGCACCTGCGGCGAGAGGGCCACAGCGTGGACGTGGCCTACGAGGGAAACAGTGCCTGGGAGCTGCTGCAGAAGCCCCCAGCTCCACCCTACGACCTACTGGTACTGGACTGGATGTTGCCGGGCCTGTCCGGCCTCTCCCTCTGCCAACAGGTGCGCCAAGTGGAAAGGACTGCGTCCCGCGCCACCCCCATTCTCTTCCTAACCGCCAAAGATACCCTCGACGACCGGGTGGAAGGGCTGGACGCCGGCGCCGACGACTACCTGGTCAAGCCCTTCGAGCTGCGGGAGCTGCTGGCGCGGGTGCGGGCCCTCTTGCGGCGGGCCGCCAGCCCCGGCGAAGGGATCCCTCGCCTGCAAATTGGGGATCTGGAGCTGGATCGGGAGAACCAAGTGGCCTACCGCCAGGGGCGGATGATCCACCTCTCCCAAAAGGAATTCCGCCTGCTGGAGTACTTCATGACCCACCCTGGCCAGTTGCTCACCCACGAGCAGATCTACGAGCGGGTGTGGGCCGGCGAGGATCCCCCCAGCAGCAACGTCCTGGCCGCCCAGGTACGCCTGTTGCGGCGTCGCCTGCGCTTGCCCGGCTCCCCCGAGTTGATCCACGCCGTCTATGGCAAAGGCTACCGCTTCGGGCCCGTGGCCGAGGATCCCTAGCAGTCATCAACTCCCCTCTCCCGCCGGGAGCGGGGCTGGGGGTGAGGGCATTACTTAGACTTGAGCTTCTCCGCCTTCTCAATGGCCTCTTCGATAGTGCCCACCAGGTAAAAAGCCTGCTCCGGCAGATCGTCCAGTTCCCCCGACAAAATGCGCTGGAAGCCCTTGATGGTGTCCTCCAACTTCACGTACTTGCCGGGCGAGCCGGTGAAGACCTCCGCCACAAAGAAGGGCTGCGACAGGAAGCGCTCGATACGGCGGGCACGGGCCACCACCAGCTTGTCCTCTTCCGACAGCTCGTCCAACCCCAGAATGGCGATGATATCCTGCAGCTCTTTGTAGCGCTGCAGCGTTTGCTTCACCGCCTGGGCGGTGTTGTAGTGCTCCTCACCCACAATGTCTGCCTGCAAGATGGTGGACGAAGAATCCAGAGGATCCACCGCCGGGTAGATGCCCTTGGCGGCCAAGCTGCGCGACAGCACCACTGTCGAATCCAGGTGGGCAAACGTCGTCGCCGGTGCCGGATCCGTCAAGTCGTCAGCAGGCACATACACCGCCTGCACCGAAGTGATGGATCCCTGCTTGGTAGAGGTGATGCGCTCTTGCAGGTTGCCCATTTCCGTAGCCAAGGTGGGCTGGTAGCCTACCGCTGAGGGCATGCGGCCCAACAGCGCCGACACTTCCGACCCGGCCTGCACAAAGCGAAAGATGTTGTCGATAAACAGCAGCACATCCTGCTTGTTGACGTCGCGGAAGTACTCCGCCATCGTCAGGGCAGTCAGGCCCACCCGCATACGGGCGCCCGGCGGCTCGTTCATCTGGCCGTACACCAGCGCCACCTTGTCCAGCACCCCCGATTCTTTCATCTCGTTGTAGAGGTCGTTCCCCTCGCGGGTGCGCTCTCCCACGCCTGCAAACACCGATAGGCCGGAGTGCTCCTCGGCGATGTTGTGGATCAGCTCCTGGATGAGCACTGTTTTGCCAACGCCAGCGCCGCCAAACAGGCCCACCTTGCCACCTCTCTTGAAGGGGGCCAGCAGGTCGATCACCTTGATGCCGGTTTCAAAGGGCTCCGGTTTGACGGTCAGCTCCACAAAGGGCGGCGCGCTGCGGTGGATAGGAGCAAACTCCTTGGCTTGCACCGGCTCACCTTGATCCACTGGCTCCCCCAGCACGTTGAAAATGCGACCCAGGGTAGCCTCGCCCACCGGCACGGTAATCGGGGCACCTGTATCCACCACTGGCATGCCCCGCACCAAGCCATCGGTAGAAGACATAGCCACAGCCCGCACGCGGTTATCCCCCAAAAGCTGCTGCACCTCAAAGGTGACTTTAACCTTCAGGCCGCTTTCGGTCGTCGCTTCCACCTTGAGAGCGTTGTAGATTTCAGGCAGCTTGCCGCTGGGAAACTCGGCGTCGATTACAGGCCCAATGACCTGAGTGATGTAGCCAACGTTGGTCGCAGTAGCGGTGGCAGTAACCATGGTCGAGGCTCAGCTCCTTGTGTGCTCAGTTGCAGTTATGGACTCAGCGATGCCGGATGGGAGTTGAAATCAACATCAGAATGGGCCATGAGTCAGCCTGGGCGGCTGGATCCCGGTAGCAAAAGCCAACGGGTCTGCCCCGGGACTTCGGTCTCACTGCTCGGTTCTCTTCTGCCCAAAGGTACCGCTTCCAGGCCCAGACAAAACCCTAGCTGATGTCTTAGGGGTTAGACTACTGGGTTTTTGAAGCGGCTGACTACCCATGCCGCCATACAAAAGCTACCACAAGGCCGTCCCAAAGGACAGGACGGGGATTTAAACCCAGTTTTTGGAGCCATCGGCCTTCGGCAATGGCTTTGGCTTCCCCACCCAGTAGGGAACCTGGCTCAGTACTCAAAGGTCATCGGCGGGAAACGGGAGGAGGAGAAGCGGCCCGTGGCCGGTTCTGGAGCAGCGGCGGGATCCCGAAAGCGCTCTGCCTCCTGCTGAAAACGCTGTAGCGCTTGTTCGATTTCCCAGAGCCTTGCTTGAATCTGCCCTTGCCGTTCCTGAATGAACTCCAATTCCTGGTTGAGCCGCTGCTTTTCCACAGTGAGCTGCTGCATCTCGGCATAGAGAGCAGATTCGGTTTTGCGGCGAGGGATCGAGCGCAACTTTGGGCGGGGCCGGGAGCGGGGCACGCGGGGCAAGCTCATAACAGAACAGATGGGATCCAGAGAAAAGGGCGTTGCGCCCATCCTAGCGCGCTCTTGTAGGCCAGAGGGCCAGTGGCCTTGGCAGATATTCGGATCTAGAGACAGGAGCAAGGCATGGCCGATAGGCGCTGCCTGGAGGATTTGCGCCCTTGGCGGCAACCCTGTTCCTCGGTAGGATCCGACTTGTCTGGCATGGGGAAAAGCAATGGTCGAAACCGCAGCGGAACTGTTGCAGCGTTATGGCAGCGGTGAGCGGGACTTCAGCAACAGCCAATTGGCCGAAGCCGACCTGGCTGGTGCCGACTTGGCTGGGATCGACCTGGGCGGGGCAATCCTCCAGCAGGCCAAATTGGGCGCTGCCAACCTGGAGCGGGCCTACCTGGGCGGCGCCGACCTCAGCCAAGCCGACCTTCAGGGATCCAACCTGCGCCTGGCCAACCTGGAAAAAGCCAAGTTGCCGGGATCCCGATTGCAAGGGGCCAACCTGCGCGGCGCCAACCTGAGCGCAGCCGACCTGAGGGGTGCCGATCTCAGCCAGGCAGACCTGGCGGGGGCCAACCTCAGCGGCGCCAACCTAAAAGGGGCCAACCTCAGGGGCTGTAAACTTAAGCTGGCCAACCTGCGGGGAGCCTGTTATGACACAGCCACTCACCTAGAAGCAGATGTCGCCCCCGCCGAGTTGGGCATGGTTTCCGCCTAGCCTGCAGCTAGTTGTCCTAAGGCTCCAGATCCAAAATCTCCTGGATCTCGGCATCGGTATAGCCCACCGCCCGCAGCTTCTCCGCCACCGCCTCGATCTCCTGCGCCGACAGCGTGTGCTGGCGTACCCGATCCCAGAGATTGGCCACAATCTGGAGCAGCAAACCGCTGCTTTCCGCCTCAAACAGCTCAAAAGCCGTTGCCAACTCGATAACCTGCAACACCTCCTCGGCGCTGCCAATTGGCTGATCGAGAGATTGTTCCTCCAGATCCACCAGCAACTGGCGCAATTGATTCAGGCCCTCCCCAAGAGCAGACATACCCCAGGCTCCTCAACGGCACCTGAGCACTCACCCTAACAGGCTTGCCTGCCTGGGCAAAAGGGATCCGATGAATTCCGCGCCACCTAAGGCTATTCTGAGTAGAGGAACAATTGAGTGGCAAGCGCCAGGATTGTTGAAGGGCCGGCGAAGCGGTTCACAACAATCTACAACGACAAAAGGAGATGCACGAGTATGGCCCCAGCGAACGTCCTGCCCAACACCCCTCCCTCCCCCGCTGATGGGGGCGGTACTGCCCTAGACTACAGCAGCCCAGGGTATCGGCAGGCCTACTCCCGCATCAACGGTATTGTTATCGAAGGGGAACAAGAAGCCCACGACAACTACCTCAAGCTGGCCGAAATGCTGCCGGAAGCTGCAGAGGAGCTGCGCAAGCTGGCCAAGATGGAATTGCGCCACATGAAGGGCTTCCAGGCCTGCGGCAAAAACCTGCAGGTGGAACCCGATGTGGAGTTTGCCCGCGCCTTTTTCGCGCCTTTGCGGGACAATTTCCAAAGTGCCGCAGCGGCAAGGAACCTGGTCTCCTGTTTTGTCATTCAGTCTTTGATCATCGAGTGCTTTGCCATCGCTGCCTACAACATCTACATCCCGGTCGCCGATGACTTTGCCCGCAAGATTACCGAGGGGGTAGTTAAGGACGAGTATCTGCACCTCAATTTTGGGGAGCGCTGGCTGGGCGAACACTTTGCCGAGGTCAAAGCCCAGATCGAAGCGGCCAACGCCCAAAATCTGCCTCTAGTCTGGCAGATGCTGCAGCAGGTAGAGGCGGATGTGGAAGCCATTTACATGGATCGCGAGGCCATTGTAGAAGATTTCATGATCGCCTACGGCGAGGCCCTGGCCAACATCGGTTTCAACACTCGCGAGGTGATGCGCCTCTCGGCCCAGGGTCTGCGGGCTGCCTGACCCACCTCAACTCTGCCTGCCGATTGGTTTTCCGGCCTGGCTGGAACGTTCCCTACCCTTCCTGGGTGCGGACATGTTTTGATGGGATCCGGATGGAGCTCATAAGTATTGAAGTGAGTGAGCATCTATGTTCGGCCTGATCGGGCACCTGACCAGCCTGGCCCACGCAAAACGGGTGGCAGATAAGCTGGGGTATTCCGAATATGCGGAGAGCGACCTGGAATTTTGGTGCATGGCTCCGCCTCAGGTGGTGGACGAGATCGTGGTGACCAGCATCACGGGCCAAAAAATCTATGGCCAGTACGTCGAATCCTGTTTCCTGCCGGAAATGTTGGCGGGGGGACGGGTAAAAGCGGCCTGTCGCAAGATTTTGAATGCGATGGCCTTGGCGCAGCGGCGCGGCTTGAACATCACCACCCTGGGAGGATTTAGCAGCATTATTTTCGAGAATTTTCGCCTTGACACCCTCCGGCGGGTGCGCAACATCGACCTGGAAATTCGGCGTTTTACCACCGGCAACACCCACACAGCCTATATTATCTGTCAGCAATTGCAGGCAGCGGCCCAGCGCTACGCCATGGATTTGGCAGCCGCCACAGTTGCCGTGGTGGGGGCCACCGGCGATATCGGTAGTGCCATCTGCCAGTGGTTGGTAGCCCACACTTCCCCGGCCAAATTGCTGTTGATAGCCCGCGAGCGGCGACGCCTGGAAGAGCTGCAGGCCAAACTTAAAAAAGGGGAAATCTCTTCCTTGGAAGAGGCCTTGCCCCGCGCCGATTTCATCGTCTGGGTGGCCAGCATGAGCCAAGGGGTGGCCCTCGATCCTCAGGTGTTGCCGGATCCCTGCGTGATCATCGACGGTGGCTACCCGAAAAACATCGCCTCCAAGTTGCAGCGCAAGGGGCTGTACGTGATCGACGGCGGCATGGTGGAACACTCTCTCGATATCGAGTGGAATATTATGCAGTTTTTGAATGTGGCCAACCCGGCCCGACAGCTCTTTGCCTGCTTTGCCGAGGCGATGCTCCTGGAGTTCGAGGGCCTACACACCAATTTCAGTTGGGGCCGCAACTTGATTACCCTAGAAAAACTGGATTTAATCGGGCAACTGTCTCGCAAGCATGGCTTCCGCCCCCTCATGCCCGAAGCCTAGCTCCAGCTAGGCCGACTCTCTGAAAAGCGGTAGGAAAATAGACAACGCTGCGAGAGAGCCACCATGTCCCAATCCTTTACCACCCACCTCTGGCAGACAATCGAGCCTATCTACCAACAGATCTTGGATCACCCCTTTAACCAAGAGCTGGCGGCAGGCAGCCTCTCGCGGCAGCGCTTCCAGTTCTACCTGCAGCAAGATGCTCTTTATCTCACCGATTTTGCCCGCGCCCTCGCCTTGATCGGGGCTCGTTCTGAAGGGGCTGAGCGGGTGGTGAGTTTCTTGAACTTTGCCCTGGGGGCCATTGTTGCCGAACGCAGCCTGCACGAGAGTTACTTTCGCCTCTACGACATCCAGCCGGAGACAACCTACGCTCCTGCCTGCTTCGCCTACACCCGTTTTCTATTGGCCTCGGCTGCCTTGGATCCCTACGAGGTGGCCATGGCCGCCGTGCTGCCCTGCTTCTGGATTTACCGTGAGGTGGGATCCGCCATTTACCGCACCGCCAAGCCCAACAATCCTTACCAACAATGGATCGACACCTACGCGGGGGAAGAATTTGCCCAGGTGGTGCAACAGGCCCTTGCCATCACCGACTCCTTGGCTGCGCAGACCACAGCGGCGATGCGGGAAAAGATGACCGCCGCTTTTGTAGCCGCCTCCCGCCTGGAATGGCTGTTTTGGGACAGCGCCTACCGCCTGGAAACCTGGCAGCCGGCTTGATCCCTGCCGGGCCCGGCGGCTCAGCAAGGTAGTCGCTGCCATTGCAAGTGGCTATGAAACAGCCCCTCCGTTGATCTCCAGCTCCCCTCTCCCCTTGGGGCAGAGGGGTTGGGGGTGAGGGGCGGCAACGACTCCAGCCTTTGGCCAAACGTCCGGCCACTGCAGAATCTTCAGCTCAAAACTCGATCAGGGGGTTGGATGGCGGAGATGGAGACAACAACTGCAGCGCCCGCTCAAAGACGGCGTCCAGCATCGCCTCTGTCAGCCGCTGGGTGGCCGTGTTGCGCCGGCTGGGGTGGTAAGACGTCAGCAAATAGCGACCCTCTCCCAAAGGAACAACGCAGTTGTGGCCAAAGCGGGGGCGGGGCCTGAGAGGCGGCAAGAGCGCCAAGGTGTAGCGAAAGGCAAAATGGCCTAACGCTAAGATCACCCGTACCTGGGCCAGCAACTCCAACTCGCGCTTTAAGTAGCTCAAGCAGGCTTTGGCTTCTGGGGCGCTGGGGCGGTTGTCTGGCGGCGCGCAGCGCACCACGGCTGAGATGTAGCAATCCCGCAATTGCAGTCCATCCTCCCGGTGCAGGGAGATGGGTTGATTGGCAAACCCGGCCCGGTACAGAGCGCGAAATAGCCAATCCCCGCTGGGATCCCCGGTAAACACCCGGCCTGTACGGTTGCCCCCATGGGCGGCTGGCGCCAAGCCGATCACCCACAGCCGCGCCTGCGGATCCCCAAACCCCGGCACCGCTCGGCCCCAGTAGGTCTGCTCCCGAAAACGGGCCACCTTTCGCTGGGCAACCCCTTCTCGCCAAGCCACCAGGCGGGGGCAGCGGCAGCAAGCAACGATCTCAGCCTGTAGGGCCGCCCAGGACTGGGGATCCGTCAACGCCTCACTCTTCTTCTCCCTCATCCTCCACTGGCTCGTCGAAGGCAGGGGTGGAGTCGTCAATGAGCTGGTCGTCCTCCAAGATCAGGCGGGGCGGCAGCTCTGGCAGCACGACAGGCTCCTCCTCTTCCTCGGGCTCCGGTTCTGGCGCCATCTCCTCGTAGGTGCTGAAGCCGGTGCCCGCCGGGATCAAGCGCCCGATGATCACGTTCTCCTTCAAACCCCGCAGCCAGTCGGACTTGCCTTCGATGGCCGCCTCCGTCAGCACCCGCGTGGTCTCCTGGAAGCTGGCCGCCGAGATGAAGCTGTCGGTGTTCAAGCTGGCCTTGGTGATCCCCAGCAGAACGGGCGTGTACTTAGCCGGCGCCCCGCCGGTGATGGCCATGGTGGCGTTGGTCTGCTGGATTTCCCGCAACTCCACCAGCTCGCCCGGCAACAGGACGGTGTCGCCGCTGTCGTCCACCCGCACCTTGGAGGTCATCTGGCGCACCACAATCTCGATGTGCTTGTCGGCGATCTCCACCCCTTGCGAGCGATAGACGTTCTGTACCTCGTTGACCAGGAAGCGCTGCACCTCCCGCAAGGCCAGCCGTGCGGCTTGGTCGTCGCCCAAGGTTTGGCGATGGTACTCGAAGTAGATCTCCAAGAGGTCGTGGGGGTTGGCCGGGCCGTCGGTCAGCGGATCCCCCACCTGTACCGGCTGGCCATCGACCACAATCAGGTTTTGCCCCGGCAACACCGAGTATTCCGTAACCGTGCCATCCGCTTCGATGACCCGCAGATCCGGCTCTTCTCCCCGCCAGCTCAATTGCACCGTGCCGGGCCGCTTGGCCAAAACACACATTTCCTTGGGTTTGCGGGCCTCCAACAGCTCCTCAATCCGCGGCAGACCCTGGATGATGTCTCCCGTCTTGGCCCGCTCAAACACCAAGAGAGCCAGGGCATCCCCCCGCTGCACCAGATCCCCATCCCGCACCTGCAGAATGGCACCTGCCGACACCAAGTAGGGCCGCGCCAACCGCAACACCACTTGGCCATCGGCAATCTGCATCACTTGCCCCGACTCAGGAGCAGGGATCCCCGGCGCCAGCTCGTCGCCGGCCCGCACCAGCGCTCCCCCCTCGACGCTGGCTTGGCCCGTCAGAGGCACCGTCAGCAGGTCGTCGTCGGTAACCACCAGAACCCGTCGCACCACTTCCGCGCCCTGGCGGATCCCTTGCACGATCCCGGCTTTTTTGGCCTGAATCTCGGTGCGGGCAATAACACCTCCCCTGCCGATACTGTCTCCTTCACTCACCAACAGCCGCGTGTGGGTACTCCCCTGGGTGAGATCTGCCTCCACGTCGCGGCGCAGCAGCAGGGTTTCCAGGATCACCAGTTGCAGGCGACGGATACTGGGATCCCTCTCATCTTGGATCAGCTCAATATCGGCCTTCAGTTGCGGGGCGTCGGTATCGATCTCCAGCACCAGTTGTGTGCGCAGCAGTTCTACCGGCCCCACCGACTTCACCCGCTCCCCATCCTTGAAGGGAACGCGCTGCACCGCCCGCAGGCGAATGGAGCGGCCAGACTCGCTGGTAGACTCTTGGCTGGGCACCAACGGGCGGTCGGGAATCTCGTACTCCTGCACTGGGCGCAGTAGCAGACCTGGCCCTTCAGGAGTCTCCACCTGCTCCAGATAGACCAACCGGTCAGGGACGATGCTGCTGAGCAGCTTCTGGCCTGGCTGGATTAGCGTGCCGGTGGGTATTTCCAAGTCGGCGGGGTCATCCACTAGATGCAAGGAGCCGGGCTTAATGATGATCTCCCGCAGGATGTCATTTTTCTGGATAACTTCGACAACGCCGGCATTTTGGCAGAAGATGTCCTTCACCACCTCGGTGCCGGCTTCTACGTACTGGCCATCTTCCACATTTAAGAGGGAGATGTCCTTGTTCACCTCGTGAGTCTCCTCCGGGATCCACAGCAGGGTGCCGCCCCGGATCACCTCGTAGCCCTGCTTCGCCTTGCCCCGCCGTGCCACCTCGACACCGGCAAACTTCACCAGGCCACCCGTCTGGGTGCGGAAATTGTTCTCGATCAGCTCCGCCACCACCTCGTCGTTACCCACCTTGGTACCTGGCGTAGCCTTGAGGACAAAGGTTTGCCCGCTGGCCGTATCCAGCAAAAATTGCTCCCGGCCCTGGTGGGATTCCACCCGCACCCGCGCTTCATGCAACACCACTGCGGCGTTGATGATCTCCACCTCGCGCCCGCTCTTGCTGTCGCTGCGCTCCGGTAGCCGCACAATGCCACCGTGCTCGGTTACCAGCGAGGTCTCAGCGATCACATCCCCCGCCTGCACCCGATCCCCGTTTTTCACCACCGGCTCGGCCCCTGGCGGCAGGTTGTACACCTGGCCGGACATCACCCAGATCAACCCTTGCCGCTGCGCGGTGTAGGTGGTGTTGCCCTGGCGGTCGGTTTTCTCCTCGATGGGCAGATCGGCAAAGCGGATTTCCCCCGCTAAGTCGGCCACCACCTCCTTCTGGGCTTTCTCGGTGCTCTTGCGTACGGCCTTGGCCAACGCCACTTCCGCAATCAACTGATCCCGCTGCACCTGGGCCCCGTCCCGCACCAGCAGGGTGGATCCCTGAGTCAGGTCGAAGACTTCCCGTCGCCCCTCCGGCCCTTCCAGGACAATTTGGTTGTTCACCTCCACCTGCAGGGCATCGTCGCCGTGGCGGGTGCGGAAGGGGCGGGTGCGCAGGTTTTTCGGGAACCGCACCACGCCGGCAAAGGGGGCGCGAATTTGGCGGGCCACCTCCCCGGTAAATACACCTCCCGTGTGGAAGGTGCGCATGGTCAACTGGGTGCCCGGCTCCCCAATCGATTGGGCGGCGATGATCCCGACCGCCTCTCCGAGATCCACCAGACGGGAGTGGGCCAGGCTCCAGCCGTAACACATGCGGCACACCGAGCGGTTGGCCTCACAGGTGAGGGGAGAACGCACCATCACCTGCCGGATGCCCGCCTCCACGATGGCTTTGGCCAAGTCGTGATCTACCTCTTGGTTGCGACGGGCAATGATCTCCTGGGTTTGCGGGTGTACTACATCACGAGCCAGCACCCGGCCCACCAGGCGCTCCTCCAGCGACACCACCACCTTGTCCCCATCCATCAGGGGTTCCAGCAGGATCCCTTGGTCGGTGCCGCAGTCGGATTCCCGCACGATGACATCTTGAGACACGTCCACCAGGCGGCGGGTCAGGTAGCCGGAGTCGGCAGTGCGCAAAGCCGTGTCCACCAAACCTTTGCGGGCCCCATAGGAAGAGATGATGTATTCAGTAACGGTCAGGCCCTCGCGGAAATTGGTTTTAATCGGTAAGTCGATGATCTCCCCTTGCGGGTTGGCCATCAGGCCGCGCATGCCCACCAACTGCCGCACCTGCGAGACGTTCCCCCTTGCCCCCGAGTTGGCCATCATGTATACGGAGTTGAGGGGATCGTTCTGGCGGAAGTTGCTGAGCATCTCCTCCTTGATTTGGTCGTTGGTCTGGTTCCAGGTGTCAATCACCTTCTGGTAGCGCTCCACCTCTGTGATCTCGCCGCGGGTGTAGCGCTCCGTGGCTGCCTCGATCTCCGCTTCCGCCTGGGCCAACAACTGCCGCTTGCTGGGCGGAATGCGCAGATCCTCGATGCTGATGGAAACGGCAGCCTGGGTGGCGTATTTGAAGCCCATGGCCTTCAGGGCATCCGCCATTTGGGCAGTGCGGGCAGTGCCGTAGCGGGCAAATGACCAGGCAATCAGGTTGCGCAGCTCTTTTTTGCCGATTTGATAGTTGCGGAAGGGTACAGGGGGCGGCGGAGTCTCGGCTTTGGCGCCGTCAGCGGCCTGCCGGATTAAACCGGCGGAAAAGCGTCCTTTTTCGCTCATAATGCCTCAGTGATAACTCTGACAGTTCTGGACAAGGGGGTAGGGATCCTAGCTGCCTATCGACAAGGGCAACGTCCATAGGGGCAGCTTCAAGCAGACAAAATATCTTGCACCGTTTTGTTGAAGATGATCCGGCCCGCCGTGGTGCGAATGTATTGGCTGATCACGTTGCCGTCTTGATCCTCGCGGATGCGGCGGTAGTTGGTGATCTTGAGGCGGGTGCCGCCCGGCTCCTCGATAATCTGGGGCTCCGACTCTTTTTCCTCCTTGCCCAACTCCATCGGGCCGCTGTAGCGCACCCAGATTTTGCTGTGCAGGCCGATGACGCCGCGGTCGTAGGCGATGAGGGCGTCCTCCAGGCTGGCAAAATAACGATCGCCAAGGTCGGGGGCGTGGGGATTGTCCGCCGTCAGATAGTAGCACCCCAAAACCATGTCTTGGCTGGGGGTGATAATTGGAGCGCCGGTGGCCGGGGAGAGGATGTTGTTGGTGGCCAACATCAGCAAGCGCGCTTCCGCCTGGGCTTCCAACGACAGGGGCACGTGCACGGCCATCTGGTCGCCATCGAAGTCGGCGTTGAAGGCCGGGCAGACCAAGGGGTGGAGCTGAATCGCCCTCCCCTCCACCAGGATTGGTTCAAAAGCTTGGATCCCGAGGCGGTGCAACGTTGGAGCACGGTTGAGCAAAACTGGGTGGCCGTCGATTACGTCCTCCAGCACGTCCCAAACCTGCGGGTCGTTGCTCTGGATCAGCTTTTTGGCGGCTTTGATGTTGTTGACGATGCCCCGCTTGATCAACTTGTGGATCACAAAGGGCTGAAACAGCTCGATGGCCATCTCTTTGGGCAAGCCACACTGGTGCATGCGCAGGTTGGGCCCTACCACGATTACCGAACGCCCAGAGTAGTCCACCCGCTTGCCGAGCAGGTTTTGCCGGAAACGCCCCTGCTTGCCCTCGATGATATCGGAGAGGGACTTGAGAGGACGGTTGTTGGCCCCCACCACCATGCGCCCCCGCCGACCGTTGTCGATCAGGGCGTCCACCGCCTCCTGCAGCATACGCTTCTCGTTGCGCACGATGATCTCCGGCGCCATGATCTCCTGCAGCCGCGCCAAGCGGTTGTTGCGGTTAATCACGCGGCGGTAGAGATCGTTGAGGTCACTGGTGGCAAAGCGGCCTCCATCCAACTGCACCATCGGGCGCAGATCCGGCGGGATCACCGGCAACACCCGCAGCACCATCCACTCTGGCCGGGCTCCCGTGGCGATGAAGTTGTCGATCACCCGCAGCCGCTTGATTAGGCGCGCCCGCTTTTGGCCGCGGGCGCTGGCGATCTCCTCCCGCAACTGCTCCGCCTCTTTTTCCAGGTCAATATCCTTGAGCAGGCGTTCGATCGCCTCCGCCCCAATCATGGCCCAGTTCTCCGGCAGTTGCAGCTCGGATCCCTCCTCGTACATCTGATCCTCGATCTCGAGGTATTGATCCTCGGTCAGCAACTGCTTGTAGGAGAGGTTGGGAGCGTTGCCCGGATCCACCACTACATAGGCGTTAAAGTACACCACCTGCTCTACGTCCCGCAGCGGCATGTCCAGCAGGGTAGCGATGTGGCTAGGGATCCCTTTCAGGTACCAAACGTGGGTGACCGGGGCAGCCAACTTGATGTAGCCCATGCGGTGACGGCGCACCCGCGACTCGGTTACCTCCACTCCACAGCGCTCGCAAACAATGCCGCGGTGCCGCACGCGCTTGTACTTGCCACAGTGGCACTCCCAGTCCTTAACTGGCCCAAAGATGCGCTCACAAAAGAGGCCATCCATCTCCGGCTTGAGGGTCCGGTAGTTGATGGTCTCTGGCTTGGTGACTTCTCCCACCACTTGGCCGTTGGGCAGGGTGCGCTGGCCCCACTCCATAATCCGCTCCGGAGAAGCCAGCCCAATCTTGACATAGTCAAAGCGCTGATCTGTTCTGGCCATTGCCATTTCTCCTAACTTGCTGCCCTAGCACCTACAAAGCAAGGGAAGAGGAACTACACCCCCCCTCTCCTGAGCCGAATGGGACCCCAGCCGTCCCCAGCATCAATCAAAAATCGTCCTCCTCCTCCCTGTCTTCGTCTTCCTCGCGGCTGCGGTTGGCTAAGGTAAAGGTTCCTCCTGCCCCTGGAGAAAGATCCTCGGATGTAACGGATTCATAAGTGGGCCGCGAGGGGGTGTGGCGGTTGGAGACATCGGCCATCAGATCCACCTCCACATCGCGGGTCTGGCCATCGCTGTCTACCTCCACCTTATGGACAGACACATCCAGGCAGAGAGACTGCAGCTCGCGCACCAACACCTTGAAGGATTCCGGCGTGCCGGGTCGGGGGATGGGCTTGCCCTTGACAATGGCGTTGAGGGCCTCGTTGCGCCCCACCATATCGTCCGACTTGACGGTGAGCAGCTCCTGCAAAATGTAGGCCGCCCCAAACGCCTCCAGAGCCCACACCTCCATCTCGCCAAAGCGCTGGCCACCCTGCTGCGCCTTGCCCCCCAGGGGCTGCTGGGTTACCAGCGAGTAGGGGCCAGTAGAGCGGGCGTGGATCTTGTCGTCCACCAAGTGCACCAGCTTCAGCATGTAGGCACGGCCCACCGTAACCGGCTGGTCGAAAGGCTCACCCGTGCGGCCGTCAAACACCTGAACTTTGCCACAGTACTTGCCTTCAGGGTTGAAGATCCAGTCCTTGCCAGTCTTCTCGCGCGCCTCCCGCAACTTGGCCTCCACTGTCAGCCGGGAAGCCTCCAAGCCGTGCATTTCATCGAAGGGCATTAGCTTAAAGCGTACCCCTAGGTGCTCTGCTGCCCAGCCCAGTAGGCACTCATACACTTGGCCCACGTTCATGCGGGAGGGCACCCCTAGGGGGTTGAGCACCACATCCACTGGGGTGCCATCTGGCAGGTAGGGCATGTCTTCAATCGGCAAGATGCGGGAGATGATGCCCTTGTTGCCGTGACGGCCCGCGATCTTGTCCCCCACCTGGATCTTGCGCTTGAGGGCGATGTAAACCCGCACCACCATGTTGGCACCTGGCGGCAGCTCGTCCCCCTGCTCGCGGGTGAAGATGCGCACATCCACCACCCGCCCGCGCTCGCCGTTGGGCACCCGCAGCGAGTTGTCCCGCACGTCGCGGGCTTTCTCGCCGAAAATGGCCCGCAACAGCCGCTCCTCCGGCGGTTGATCCGATTCCCCTTTGGGAGTGACCTTGCCCACCAAAATATCGCCGGCTTCCACCCAAGCCCCAATGCGCACAATGCCGTTCTCGTCCAGGTTGCGCAGGGCATCTTCCCCCACGTTGGGAATCTCGCGAGTGATCTCTTCCGGCCCTAGCTTGGTCTGCCGGGCTTCGATCTCGTACTTCTCGATGTGTACCGAGGTGAAGACGTCGTCGTAGACCAGCCGCTCGCTGATCAGGATGGCATCTTCGTAGTTGTAGCCCTCCCAAGGCATGTAGGCCACCAACACGTTTTGGCCCAAGGCCAGTTCGCCCCCCTCGGTAGCCGGACCGTCCGCCAGCACCTGCCCGGGCACCACCCGATCCCCCGCGTAGACAAGAGGGCGCTGGTTGAGACAGGTATCTTGGTTGGAGCGCTGGTACTTCTGCAAACGGTAAACAATCGGATCCCCGCCGTCGTCTGGCCGCACCACGATTTCGTCGGCAGAAACATAGGTCACCACGCCACTGGTGCGCGACACCACCACCATGCCAGAGTCCCGCGCCGCCTGGGCTTCCAGGCCAGTGCCCACGTAAGGCCGATCCGGCTTCAGCAGAGGCACTGCCTGCCGCTGCATATTCGCCCCCATGAGGGCGCGGTTGGCGTCGTCGTGCTCCAAAAAGGGGATCAAGGAGGTGGCCACCGAGATGACCTGCACCGGAGCCACCTGCACGTAATGCACCTCGCTGGGGTGAGCGGTGGTAAATTCCTGGCGGTAGCGCACCGGCACCAGATCGACGGTGATGCGGCCCTCGGCATCTACCGGCACGTCCCCCGGCGCCACGCGATATTCGTCCTCTTCGTCGGCGGTAAGGTAGACCATCCCCAGATCCTTGCGCACCACGCCGTTCTCAACGCGGTAGTAGGGGCTTTCGATAAAGCCGTACTGGTTGACGCGGGCGTGGGTGGCCAGGGATCCAATCAGCCCGGCGTTGGGGCCTTCGGGAGTTTCGATGGGGCAGATGCGTCCGTAGTGGCTGGGGTGGATATCCCGCACGGCAAAGCCGGCCCGCTCCCGGCTCAGGCCACCGGGGCCTAAGGCCGACAGCCGCCGCTTGTGGGTCAGCTCCGCCAGCGGGTTGGTCTGATCCATGAACTGGGAGAGCTGGCTGGAGCCGAAGAACTCCTTGATGGCCGCCACCAAGGGCTTGGGGTTGACCAGCGAGGCTGGGGTGAGGTTCTCTGACTCGGAGACCGTCATGCGCTCGCGGATGATCCGCTCCAGGCGGTTGAGGCCCACCCGTACTTGGTTTTGCAAGAGCTCGCCCACCGAGCGCACGCGGCGGTTGCCCAGGTGGTCGATGTCGTCCACATGGCCGATGTCGTACTCCAAGTTAATCAGGTAGTCGATGACGGCCAAGATGTCCGTGACGGTGAGCACCCGCACATTTTCCGCCACGTTGAGATTGAGCTTTTTGTTCAGCTTGTAGCGCCCTACTCGGCCCAGGTCGTAGCGCTTGGGATCGAAGAAGCGGGATTCCAACAACTGCTGCCCACCGGACACAGTGGGAGGCTCGCCGGGCCGCAGCTTGCGGTACAGCTCCATCAGGGCTTCTTCTTCGCTGTAGTGCCCCTCTTTTTCCATGGTTTTTTGGAAAAATTCGGGGTGGCGCAGGCTGTCGTAGATCTCCGAGTCGCTCAGGCCCAAAGCCTTGAGCAGAACTGCCGCCGAGAGCTTGCGGGTTTTGTCAATGCGCACCCACACCAGGCCGTTTTTGTCGGTCTCAAACTTCAGCCAGGCGCCCCGGTTGGGAATCAGGCTGGCGCTGTAGGTGCGGCGACCGTTTTTGTCCAGTTCCGACTTGTAGTAGACGCCGGGGCTGCGCACGATCTGGTTGACGATCACCCGCTCGGCGCCGTTGATGATAAAGGTACCCCGATCCGTCATCAAAGGCAGCTCGCCGATGAAGACGTCCATGTCCTTGATCTCGCCCGTCTCTTTGTTAATCAGGCGAGTGGGTACCCGGATTTGCGCTTGGTAGGTAGCATCCCGTCGCTTAGCTTCCTCCGGGTCGTAGCGCGGTTTGTTGATTTTATACCCTTTGGAGGGATCCCCAGGGCGGTACTCCGGCAGAAAGTGCAGTTCCAGCTTGCCCGTGTAATCGACGATAGGGGAAAAGCTGAGGAGCTCCTCTTCAAACCCTTCTCGCAAAAACCACAAGAAACTCTCCCGCTGAATCTCTACCAGGTCAGGCAAGGTAGAAGCGGCAGGGGATGGCACTGCTAATTGTGTCATGCGTTGCTCGGCAGGGGTTGCGCTGCAGTCAGGCCTCTAATTATAGAAACCCTGCCAACGATCGTCAACGAACGTTACAAGGGCTGGAGATGGCCGGCTCCCTCGAGTGCCTGTCCGGCGAATGTCGCCAGATCGCCTGGGATCCCCTTTGGGCCGCGGTTGCAGGAGCGTTCCCCAATTTGCCTTAAGGATTGTTCACATCCATTCACACTCAGGCAGATTATTCTAATCGTTGACTGTTGGGCAGTCACCTGCTGCTCCAACTCTGCTTGCCGGTCGTCAACAGGGCTCGGAAAAGTGGGGTGGGCCTGGAGGCCAGGTCAAGTCGTTGGAGGGCGCGCTCAGCCTGGTGGGGGTTCTGGTCTGCGTCGCGGTGACCAGAGGGGATCCCCA
>NZ_JANSIY010000006.1:21122-37293 GCF_047462295.1 Synechococcus sp. H60.3
CCAGTTTCAGCGCCAGTCCACCCGCTCTGAGGCGGCTGCCCCCAGTCCCTAGCCACAGCTATTCCCCACCCCAGAGACTCTTTGCTGGGCTGCCAATCCCCCCTCTCCCTCAGGGAGAGGGGCTGGGGGTGAGGGATCAGTCGCATGCGAGGGTGTCGCGGGTGGCGCGACCGGTGACGGGGTTAACGCCGCTGGCCCGTTCGCAGAGGATGGCAAGGGCATCTTTCCGGATCAGGGCGTTGGTGAAATCCGCCCCCTCGATCTGGATCCCTTCCACCCGCGCCAGCCACATCATGCTGTCCTGCAGTTGGGCTTCCCGCAGGTCGGCACCTTGCAAATTGGCCATGTCCAAGGTGGCGCCGCGCAGATCGGCCCCCCGCAGGTTGGCTCTGCTGAGGTTGGCCCCAAACAGATTCGCCCCTGCCGCTTTGACGTGGCTGAGATCGCTTTGCCGCAGGTTGGCCTTGAGAAATTTCCAGCCGCTCAGGTCTTGTCCGGCAAAGTTCGCCCCCTGCAGATCCCGCTTGCTGTAGTCTTCTGCCCAGGACGGGGATCCCAAGAGGGCGACGCCCAGGCACAGGATCAGCCCGCAAAACACTGCACCCCGCAGGAAACGGGTCAGCCAGGACAGTCTCACCAAACCAGAAGCCGGCCAAGCAACAGACATCGCGGATCCCTCCCGGAAACCTCCACGGCTTTGGGACTGCTCTTACTTTTATCCTACCGGATGGGGATCCCACCGGCAGATTGGGCTAACTTGGGCTTTTATAAGCTGAGTCCCAACTGGCGAGGGGGTGACAGGGACCCATGTCCACAGTCGAGATTTTCAATGCGCAGCAGATAGCGGAGCTGATCGACGCTCTGGCCACCGCAATCGGCAGGGATCACCCCCACTTGGACAGGCTGGTGTTGATCGGCATTCGCACTCGCGGCGTCCCCTTGGCCTACCGCTTGCGGGATCGCATCGCCACCGGCTTCAGGAGCCCACCGCAGGTAGGGGAGCTGGACATCACCTTCTTCCGCGACGACCTGGGCTCCGGCGGCCTGCGCACTCCCAATCGCAGCGAGCTGCCGCGGGATCTGACCGGCCAAGAAGTGGTGCTGGTGGACGATGTGCTCTTCCGGGGTCGCACCGTCCGTGCGGCTCTGGAGGCCCTCAACCACTTTGGGCGACCGGAGCGGGTGCGCCTGGCTGTGTTGATCGACCGCGGCCACCGCCAGTTTCCCATTCAACCGGACTACTGGGGCCACAAGCTAACCACGGCCCCTGAGCAGATCGTCAAGGTGCACCTGCGGGAAACCGACGGCGAGGAGCGGGTGTTGTTGATCGACGCCAAGCCTGAGGAAAACAGGAGAGAGTGAGCCTGAGACGCCCCTGGGGTGCGGTATGGTGGGGATAATCCGCCGACTTTCGCCCTATGACTGTGTTGCCGGAAACCCGTCGCTACGCTGTCTTAGGCACAGGCGCCCTGGGAGGGTTTTACGGGGCAAAACTGCAACAGGCTGGCTTCACGGTGCATTTTCTGCTCCACAGCGACTACGACCATGTGCGCCAGCAAGGGCTGTGGGTAGAGTCCTGCTGGGGGGATTTTCATTTGCCGCAGGTGAATGCCTACGCAGCAGTGGAGGACATGCCCCCTTGCGAAGGGGTGATCGTGGCTTTGAAAGCCACCCAAAATCACCTGCTGCCGCAGTTGCTCCCGCCCGTATTGGCCGAGAAGGGTGTGGTGATCCTCCTGCAAAATGGACTAGGGGCAGAGCCGGAGATTGCCAACTGCGTTGGCCCTGAGCGCATCATCGGTGGCCTCTGTTTCATCAGCTCCAACAAAGTTGGCCCCGGCCACATCCGTCATCTGGATTATGGCTCGGTGCTGCTGGCGGAATACGGCCCTGGCTATGCGCCCCAGGGGATCACGCCTCGCCTTCAACAAGTTCAAGCGGATTTTCAACGGGCCGGGATCCCGACCTCCCTTTCTCCAGATCTGATGTTGGCCCGCTGGCAGAAGTTGGTCTGGAACATTCCCTTCAACGGCCTCTCGGTGATCTTCAATGCCGATACCCAGCAAATGATCCGCGACTCTGAGGCCCGCACTTTGGCGGAAACGCTGATGCACGAGGTGATCCAGGGGGCTGCCGCCTGTGGCCGCCACCTCCCGGAGACCCTGATCCCCGAGATGCTGGCCAGCACCGAGAAGATGGCCCCCTACCGAACCAGCATGAAGATTGACTACGAGCGCAAGCGTCCCCTGGAACTGGAGGCTATTTTTGCCAACCCGCTCCGCTATGCCCAGCAAGGCGGGATTCAGATGCCGCGGGTGGAGATGCTCTACTGGCAGTTGCAGGTGTTGGATCGCCTCAATCGAGGGCTCCCTGTTGGTTCGCCAACTTGAGCCGGGGCAAGCTTTTTCCTCCTCCTGCGGCTAGACTCAGCCGCAGTGGCCTACTGCGCTGGCTTCATGCCTCTGGGATCCACCCACGATCGCATCACCCTCTGGACAGCTCCCGGCGTCACTCTGGCAGCCGGCCTGTTGGGCAACAGCGCTGCCGTAGCTCTGGCCGTGGGATCCGCCTATCTCTTCAGCGGCCTGATGTTTTCCGGGGATCTGGACACTGACTCTCGCCAGTATCGCCGCTGGCTGTTCCTGCGCTGGATTTGGCTTCCCTACCGCCGCTGGCTGCACCACCGCTCCTTCTGGTCCCACGGGCCGATTGTCGGCACTGCCCTGCGGCTGCTCTACCTGGGCCTGTGGGTGGCGGGGGCGGGCTTGGCGGCAGCTTGGCTGGGATCCCGCCTGGGTTGGTGGCAGTGGCAGCCGGATATCTGGCGGGACAACCTCTGGCAAGGGTTGCATGCGCACGCAGAGATGCTGCTTTGGGTGGGGATGGGGCTGGAGCTGGGTTCGATGAACCACAGCCTCAGCGATTGCCTGGTCTCCCGCTGGCGACGTTGGCGCAGACGCCGTCGAAGAAGGGGATCCCCCCTTACCAGGTATGGGCAAAAGTTAGGCTAGCCAGAGCCGTCTGGGAGACAGCCCCGCTAGCCAGGGATCCCAGCAGCCGCTTGGGGCCCGATCCGGTAAGCTGATTGGGGCAGAAGTCTTTTCTTCTGAGATCTGTGCATCCGGGTCGTAGCTATCGCCGCCTTTTTCCCTTCATTCGGCCCCATCTGTGGATGTTGCTGCTGGGGCTGGCCTGTACCCTTGGCTTTGTCCTCACCATGCCTGCCCTCGCCTACTTGATCGAGTGGGTGGCCCGCTCCATCGGCGCAGGGGATCTGGGACAACTGCGGATCTTGGCCTTGATCGGGGTGGTGTTTTTTCTGGTGCGCGGCGCCTTCCAGTACGGCCAGGACACCCTTATGGCCAGGGCCTCTTTGCAAATGGTATTGGAATTGCGGCAACGGCTCTACGCCCATTTGCAGGGTTTGGATGTGGACTACTTTTCCGGCAGCCGCACTGGCGACCTGGTCTACCGCCTCACCGGCGATCTGGATCGGGTGGGCGAAGTGGTGCAGCGTTTTTTCCACCGCTTCATCCCCAGCGTGCTCACCATCTTGGCGGTGGTGGCCTACCTGTTCTACCTCAACGGCATCCTCACCTTGACCACCCTGGTGATTGCCCCCCTGATGGGCGCCTTGATTAGTTGGTTTGGGGATCGGCTGCTGCTGCGCTCCCGCCTCAACCAGGAGAGCATGTCCGACCTGTCCTCTCTCCTAACCGAGGCCTTTGCCGGCATCAGCCTCACCCGCGCCTTTGCTGCTGAGGAATACGAGATCCGCCGCTTCAGCGCCATGGCCGAGAACAACCGCCTGGCCCGCTTTCAAACCGAACAGGTTAAAGCTATCCAAGACCCGGTGGTGGGCTTTCTGTACGCCATGAGCGTGTTGGGAGTGTTTTGGGTGGGCGGCTGGCAGATCAGCGAGGGCAACCTAACCGGCAGCCAGTTTCTTGGCTTTATTGCCGGGGTGGCCATGTTGATCGACCCCATCGTCCACATCACCAACAACTACAGCGAGCTGAAACAGGGGGAAGCCTCGGTGGAGCGGATCTTCGAGCTGCTGGATACCCGCTCCCAGGTGCGGGAGTTGCCCGGTGCTCGTCCCATGCCCCCCATTCAGGGCTGGGTGGAGTTCGAGCAGGTTTCCTTTGCCTACAAACCAGATCAGCCGGTGCTCAAACGGATCAGCTTCCAGGTGGCCCCCGGCGAGATTGTCGCCCTGGTGGGATCCTCCGGCGCCGGCAAGTCCACCCTGGTCAACCTGATCCCGCGCTTCTACGATCCCCAGGAAGGCTGCATCCGCATCGACGGCATCGACATCCGCACCGTCACCCTCAAGAGCCTGCGCCGCCAGATCGGCATCGTGCCCCAGGAGATTACCCTGTTTTCCGGCACCATCGCCAGCAACATCGCCTACGGCCAAGAGGACTTTGACCTGGAAGCGGTGCGGCAGGCGGCCCGTGTGGCCAACATCGACAGCTTCATCGAGAGCCTGCCCGATGGCTACGCCACCCGTGTTGGAGAGCGCGGAGTTACCCTCTCCGGCGGCCAGCGGCAGCGGTTGGCCATTGCCCGCGCCCTGTTGCTCAACCCCAAGATCCTGATCCTGGACGAGGCCACCTCCGCCCTGGATAACGAATCGGAGGCCTTGGTGCAAGAGGCTCTGCAACGGCTGATGCAACGCTGCACAGTCTTTGTTATCGCCCACCGCCTTTCTACGGTGCGCAGCGCCCATCGCATTTTCGTCCTCGAGCAGGGGCAACTGTTGGAGGAGGGCAATCATCGCGAGTTACTGAGCAAGGGGGGGCGCTACGCCCAGTTCCACTGGCGCCAGTTCCAGTAGCTTCTAAAGCCCCCACGCCTGCCGGAAGGGGCGATAGAACGCCGGATCTGGGGGGGCACCCCCCGCAACTCCACAGATGGCCGCCGCAAACTCCACCGCCCGTTGCAGCAACACCGCCTCTGGCCATCCCTGCAGCAGGCCCAGAATGGCCACCGCGCTGAAGGCATCTCCTGCCCCCACCGTATCCACCAGCCGCGGCACCGGCACCGGCTCCCCCCGATACACCCCCCCAGCGGTGAACAGGAATGCACCTGCCGCCCCCAGCGTTAGGAACAAGCCCTTTAGATTCAACCGCGCCCGCAAGGCCTGCCCCTGTTCCTCCACCTTGCCAGCGGGGATGCTTTCTAGCTGCACCACCTGCTCCAGCTCCTCTTGGTTCAGCTTCAGCCAAGCGCAGGTGCGCAGCATTTCCCGGATGGGGCCTGGGTGCCACCAGGGATCCCGCAGATTGAGGTCCAAAAACACCGGACAGCCCACAGTGGCAAGGGTCTCCTGAAAATGGCGATGGGCTGCTTCTCGACGCGCCGCCAAGCTGCCCCGGTAGATCAGGCTGGGGCGGAGGGCTTGCAGAGCTGCCCTGTCCAACTGGATGTAGTCGTAGGCTTGGTCGGGCAAGATGGCGAAGGTCGGGATCCCCTCCCCATCCAGCGTGACCCGGACTTGGCCGGTGGGGTGAACCGGATCCCGCTGCAGCCCTTCCAGACGCAGCCCCTGCTGCCGCAGCGCTGCCAGCATCCTTTCTGCCGCCTCATCCTGGCCGACGCGGCTGAGCAAGAGGGGATCGGCTCCTAGCCCTTTGAGGTTCCAAGCCACATTCAAAGCTGCCCCGCCCAGCACCACCTTGTCTGGGAAACAATCGAAAAGGGTCTCCCCCACAATCAGGGGGAGGCCAGAGGTCACTCCGAGGGGAGCCATCCTGGCCTCTCAGGCAGCAGTCGAGCCGTGCTGCTCCAGGATTTGCCGGTAAGTATTGCTGCGGAACCAGCGCTCAATTTCCCGAGCTCGCAGCACCGGCAGCGGGTGGGTGCGCCCGATGGTCTGCATCTGCTTCAGCTCAAGCTGCCAGAGATCGTCGTCCAGCTCCTCGTAGGTGCGGGCCTGCTCCAGAAAAGCATCCACATTGAGCTTGGCGGCCAACTGCGGCGAGCCGCCGCACAGTTTCATCAGCACCGAGATCACCGTTCTTGCATCCTGGGTAACCAGCAGCGCCGCCCGGTCGCAGGTAAACTCGGCACAGCGCAGCCAGTGCAGCAGTTGATCCTGCAGCGCCTGATAGAACAGCCCGCCGAAGGGGAGCAAACTGGTCGAGAGCATGAGAAGGTTGGCCATTGTCAAGTAGACGCCGTGGTTGCACTTGAGGTGGCCCAGCTCGTGGGCAATCACGGCTTGAATTTCCGGCGGCTCCAGCAAGTCCAGCAGAGAGCTGTGCAAAACGATAAAAGGCTTTTTTCCTTGCATGGCAAAAGTGTAAGCGTTGGGCACGGGATTTTGGCGCACGTAGAGCTGGGGCACTTCGAGATCCAGGATGCGACAGGCCTGCACCAGAAGCTGGTGAATTTCCGGCAACTGGTGCTCGTTAATTTGAATGCTCGAGGCGATGTTATCCAGATAAAAGATCTCCCCTGCCGTCGAGCCGAGCAAATTCTGAATCAGCAGGCCCAGCCCCGGCACCTGCTGCAAGGAGCGGGTTGCCTGCAGATCCACAGGATGGCGAAACTGGTCAGCCCGCAGGCCCAACAGGATGCGGGGCTCGCGGGGAAGGGTTGGTGTGGATGGCATAGAAGACATAGGAGGCCGTAGAAAAACGCTTAGGGTCACAACTCGTAGGGCATAAACTGACGCAGGCGGTTTAACAAAAATAGCCGCTCCGGCGGGGGATCCGGCAGCACCGGCTGATGGGAAAACCCCAAGGGATCCTCACCCAAAAGGGATCTCCCAATCCACGACATGATTCCCGATGCGCGTTCCATCGGTAACCAGCCGCCCATTATCGGCGATAGAGCCGCCCCTGCCCAACCGATTGCTCCGGTAGGTTCAAGGCGAAAAACAGCCGCTGCTGGCTCCCCGCCCAGTCCAGGGCCTTCTGTAACCGCTCTGCCCAAACTCACGCCAAAGCCGCCGGCTGAGAAGTGGCGTAGGCCTCGGCAGGGGTCGGCGTCACCGTCAACGGCAGTTGCCCATTGAGAAAAGTATGGGCTGGCAGAGGAGCCGCCAAGGGATCCGGACTGGGAGGAGCAGGGATCTCCAGGCTGACCTGGGGCTGGGAGCTGCTGGCCTCCAGCAAAATCTCCTCCAGGCGTTGCTGCATCAGACGCAGACGGGCAGGAGAACAATCGTTGCCCATCTCGCCGCTGCCTGGTTTAGCATCATTGTCTGCACTTGGGCACTCTTGTGCCCCTGAACACCTATCTAGGGTCTGGCCGATCTTTATCCAGGATCCCCCGATCTTAGCCGCTACCCTGGAAACATCCCTTCTGGTCATGGGCTGAGCCACCTTGTCGTCGTTTTGAGGTCGCCATGCGGATCCCGACTTCCACCTATCGCATTCAGTTTCACGCTGGATTTGACTTTGAGGCAGCGCGGCAAATTGTCCCCTACCTGAAGTTGCTGGGCATCAGCGATCTGTATGCTTCTCCCATCTTTCAGGCCCGCAAGGGCAGCACCCATGGCTACGACGTCGTGGATCCCAGGCAGATCAACGTGGAGCTAGGGGGGAGTGAAAAGTTTGAACTCTTGTGGGAAACCCTCAACCGGCAGGGAATCGGCTGGATCCAAGACATTGTGCCCAACCACATGGCCTACGACGGCCAAAATCAAATGTTAATGGATGTTTTGGAAAGTGGCCCTAACTCAGACTTCATCGATTACTTTGATGTCAACTGGAACCATTCTTATCTAGGTATTAAGGGAAGGATCTTGGCACCTTTTTTGGGTGACTTCTACGATAAATGCTTGGAGTCTGGACAAATCCAGCTCCGTTACGACGCTGATGGCCTTAGCATCAACTACTATAACTTGAGATTTCCTCTAAATATTGATACCTATGCCGATGTTTTTACCTACAACTTGGGCAAACTAAGACGAAAACTAGGACGCAGCCATCCCGATTACATCAAATTACTCGGGATCCTCTTCAGTCTTAAATTCATCCCTAGCAAAGAAGATCTTCTAGAGCGCACCGATCAGATTAACTTTGCCAAGCACTCCCTATGGGAGCTCTACACCTCTAGCCAACATATTCAGAACTTTTTTGACGAGAACATTGCCATTTTTAACGGCAAGCCAGGGGATCCCTCAAGCTTTGACTTGTTGGACAGCCTTTTGGCGCGACAAAACTTCCGCCTTTCTTTCTGGAAGGTGGGTGCTGAGGAGATCAATTATCGTCGTTTTTTTACCATCAACGATCTGATCTCGCTGCGGATGGAAGATCGCGAAGTATTTCGCAAAACACATCAGCTCATCCTCAAGCTTTCAGAACAGGGGCGCTTTACGGGCTTACGCATTGACCACATCGATGGCTTATTTAACCCAGAGGAGTATCTCCATCGTCTGCGAGAACGCTGCCCAGATCTCTACATCGTGGTAGAAAAAATACTAGAAGCTAATGAGAAGCTACCTCAGCAATGGCCAGTTCAAGGCACAACGGGTTACGACTTTTTAGCTAAGCTTAATGGCATCTTTTGCCAATCGGAGAATGCAGAATCCTTCAGTGCTCTGTATCAAGATTTCACCAACCTACAACAGTCACCAGAACAAGTTATCGAAGATAAAAAACGGCTGATTATCGAGCGCAACCTGGCGGGGGACATGGACAACCTTGCTTTTTTGCTCAAGCAGATTACCAGCCATCACCGCTACGCCAACGACTTTACCCTCTACAGCTTGCGCCGAGCCCTGGCAGAGGTTTTGGTGTGTTTCCCAGTTTACCGAGTCTACATCCATGAAGGGATCCTCAGCCCAGAAGGTCAACAGGCTATCCGTCAAGCTGTAGAGAAAGCTAAGGAGAACCTGCCCATTCTGGTCAACGAGCTGAATTTCCTGCAGCGCTTTCTCTGCCTTGAGTTCCCTGAAAACGTCTCAGAGGAAGAGAAAAACGAGCAAATCTACTTTGCTATGCGGCTGCAACAGTTGGCCGGCCCTCTCATGGCCAAAGGGGTAGAGGATACGGCCTTCTATGTTTACAATCGGCTGCTATCCCTAAACGAAGTGGGTGGGGATCTGTGTCGTTTTGGCATTTCTGTCCAAGAGTTCCATCGCTTTAACCAAGAACGAGCAGCCCAGTGGCCCTTCTCAATGAATGCTTCCTCCACCCATGACACCAAACGCGGCGAGGATGTGCGGGCCCGCCTGAATGTGCTCTCGGAAATCCCCGCCGAGTGGGAGAAGCACATTAAACTCTGGCATGAGTTGAATCTTGGCTACAAAGTCCGCAGCAAGCAAGCGAAGCGTTTGGAGCTGCCGGATCGCAACGACGAGTATTTTCTTTATCAGACCCTGATCGGCTCCTATCCCTTTCAGCCGGAGGAAGTTCCCACCTTTATCCAGCGAGTTAAAGACTACGCCATTAAAGCGGTTCGGGAAGCCAAAGTTCACACCGCCTGGCTTCGCCCCGATACCGAATATGAAGAAGCCACCCTTGCTTTCATCGATCAGATCCTGCAGTCCTCAAGCCCCTTCCTGGAGTCTTTCCTGCCCTTTCAGCGCAAAATTGCCCACTTTGGCATCTTTAACTCTCTCTCTCAAACCCTGCTGAAGCTCACCAGCCCTGGGATCCCGGATATCTACCAGGGCACGGAGCTGTGGGATCTCAGTATGGTAGATCCCGACAATCGTCGGCCCGTGGACTTTTCCCGTCGCCTAGCTTACCTCGAGGAAATCCAGCGGCGAATTAAGCAGGATTCCCTGCAACTGATCCAGGATCTTCTGCTCCACCGCCACGACGGCCGCATTAAGCTGTTTCTCATCCATCAGGTGCTAAAGGGCCGTCAGGAACAGCCGCAACTGTTTCTGGAAGGCAGCTATATCCCCCTGCAAGTAAGCGGCTCCTATGCCAACCACGTCATCGCTTTTGCCCGTCAGCACGACAAACAAGTCGTCCTGGTGGTGGCCCCCCGCTTCTTAACCTCCTTAATTGACGAGACGCAGGATCCCCTAGGGGAATTGGTTTGGAAAGATACGGAAATTCAACTGCCGCGCTGGAAGCGGCTGGACTGGGTGAACGGCCTCACCCAAGAAGGGATCCCAGCTGGCGACACCTTGCCGGTGGGCGCCGTCCTCAAGTCTTTCCCAGTGGCTCTGCTGTGGGGGCAATCTCGCTGAGGAGCCTAGGGAGCCGCTGCAGCAGGGGTTAGGGTCTGGAAGTTGACAATGCGGGCAAACTCTTGGGGATCGAGGCTAGCGCCCCCCACCAGGACACCATCAATCTGCGGCTGGGCCATCAGCTCGTCAATATTGCTGGCTTTAACGGAGCCACCGTAGAGGATGGGCAGGTGGTCGGCACCCAGATGCTGGCGGATAAGGCCAATGACGCGGTTGGCCTCAGCCGCTGCACAGGTTTTCCCCGTGCCAATTGCCCAGATTGGCTCGTAGGCAATCACGAGGTTTTGCAGACCGATCCCTGGCAAGGCGCGATCCAACTGTCCCACAATCCAGGACTCGGTTAGGCCCTGTTCCCGCTGTTGCAAGCTTTCCCCCACACAGAGGATAGGAGTGAGCCTGTGCCGCTGGGCCGCTGCCAAGCGCCAGTTGACGGTTTCATCGGTTTCGCCAAAGTATTGCCGCCGCTCGCTGTGGCCGACGATCACGTAGCGCACCCCCAGCTCTGCCAGCATGGGGCCGGAGATCTCTCCCGTAAACGCCCCTTGATCCTCCCAGTGCAGGTTCTGGGCTCCCACAGCAATGCCGGATCCCCGCGTTTCTTCTACCACCACAGCCAGGTCTGTGAAGGGCACGCAGAGAATGATCTGCCGCTGCGGCCTCACCCCTGCAGACGAGGCTTGCAGGGCTGGACGAAACTCGCGCAGAAACTGGCGAGCCTCAGCCTGAGTCTTGTGCATTTTCCAGTTGCCGGCAATGAGGATGGGGCGCAAGACGGATCCTCCCTAAGCGACACAACGATATAGTCAATCGCCGGGATCCCGAGCAAGGGGGATCCCGAGCTTTTTTCGTATGTCACAGTGTATCAGCAAGAGGTTTCAGAAGAGGGCGAGGGAGGTTGTTGACGCCGCTCCTCCAAGCTGGCCGCAAGGGCAGCTAGGCAGTCTTGGAGGGGGGATCCCTGCTCTAGGTGCCGGACGGCAACGGCATAGGCTTCGGGGTGAGCTTGCAACAAGGCCTGGCTCTGGCGGAGAAAGCGGTTGATGTAGGCCCTCATTTGAGCCGCAGAGGTCAAGGGCTGGGCTGCCGGGATCCCTGCCAGCAGCTTGGCCAACTGTTGTCTATCCTCCTCATCCCCCACCACTTGGCCATACTGGAGAGACTCCGCGGCAGCCCCTGCCATCCAAAACAGGCCGTAGCGCTCTAGATCTGCCCAGGAGAGGCCTCCCTGGGCTTCCCAGGTGCGCATGGGGGCTTGATCCAGCTCCACTCCGCCGTAGCCGGGGATCCCGTGTCGGAAAGCCTGCCAGGGGCCGAGCACGTAGCCGCGCAAGGGGATCCCTAGCAGGTGGGCCACCAAAAGGTGTCCTGCCTCGTGGCGGATGACCCGCTGCCGATAGGCTGGAGAAGCCCAATCCAGGAGCGCGCCCAGCAACCCTGAGAGCCGCCCCCCAAAGGCCACTTGTTCGACAATCACCAAGCCCACCATCCCAGACAAAGGTAGAGCCAACCGCGGCCCCAGGGCCGCCGACACCACCAAGGCCGCCACGATCCAAGCTGCGCGGGTGATTCCAGCCTCCGACATCGCTTGCCTCCGACCTCCCTATGCTTTTGCCTCCGGTCCTAGCTCGAGCGCCAGCAGCTCGTCGGCCAACTCCAAAAACGCCTCCCGATCCAGATAGGAGACATCTCCCACCCATTCCCCTAGCTTGACCACGTAGACTTCGCTCAAGGTCGGCCGGCGCCGCAGATCGCGCGAATAGGCCTTCACCAGCGCCAGCACCGATTGTTTTTTAACAATTCGCCGGTAGCGGGGATCGTCCCTGGCCCGCACTCGGTAGAGGACTCCTGTTTCATCGCCAATTTCCATCTCAAACTGGCGCTCGCGCACTTCTTCGATATAGAGTTGCCCGTCTTCACCTACCTTTTCCCGCTCTTCCACCACCACCTCATAGCGGCGGGTGCTCAACACCTGCCCAAAAAACAGTCCTCCGTACGGGATCTCGCGAAAGGCTAGCTGCCGGCGGGAGATGGTGTACAGCGGCCCCCACAGAAAGGGATAGAGCAACGAGAGAAACCCCGCCAGAAAGGAGACCGCCCCCAGGAAGGATCCCTCGCCAAAAGCGCGAGACAGCACCAGCAGCGCTACGCCCACCAAAATGGCTGTAATGATCCGGCCTACGCTGTTGAGGGCATCGCTCCAGTAAGCTGCGTACTGGAGCCGCGTAGGCACCAGCGGGATCACCGACTCGCACTCTTCTGGGGTGAGCTCCAACAACATGCCCTGGGATCCTCAAAACATCCAACTCCACCCCTTTACCTGCTGAGGGTGGGCCAGACCCCATCTTAGAATGAGACAGGGAAGCTCTGCTGCCCTTGCCGCTCCTCCTAAGTGCTGCCAAGCTCCCATGGTGCCCGGATCCCAATTTTCTTCGACCATCAGACAGCAGGTGACCCAGTTGGACGAGGGATCTCGGCGGGACAAGGCGTGGCTGGGAGATGCAGTGCTGAGCCTATTTGCCCGCCAGTGGTTGCTCGGCCCACCGCCCGACTGGCAGGTGCCTTCCCCTCCCGGCTGCGATCTTAGCCGCGCCGAACTCTTCACCTGGCTCACTTCCAACCAATTTTTGTCGGCTCTCCGGGATCCCACCCAGGTGGAAGCAGAAATCGGCCTCATCTACGAAAGAGAAGGCCTCCCGGCAGCCTTTGCCTACATTCAGGAACAGCTACTGCCCTTGTTCGTGAGACAGGTACACAACCGCGCCAAAACCCTGCGCGGCAAACGGCGCTAGAGTCTTGAACTCCCCTCTCTCACTCCCACAGCCGCCGGATGGGAGAGCGGTGCAAAAGGCGGTGAGTTTCCGCCAACAACTCTGGGATCGGCAGGTGCTCCGGACAGCGGGGCAGACAGTCGCCGCACTCGCTGCAGCGGTCGGCAGGCACTCCTGGAAACCAGTGCCCCGCCTGGCCAAACATGTTGTAGCGGTACTGGGCAAACTCGGTCATCTCATGGGCAAGGGCCAAGTTGCGCAGCCGCAGCACCTCTGGGATGTGGATCCCTTCTGGGCAGGGCAAGCAGGCATAGCACTGGCTACAGCGACTGGATCCCAGGCGTTCTTGCTCTGCTTGGCGCAGCCGCTCCTGCACCTGCAGGCCCTCTGTCCACCAACGCTCGGGATCCCGCAGGGCTGCCAGGGCTGTCTGCAGCTCGCTGGGATGGGTAACGCCCAGACTAAGGGTATGGATACGGGGATCCGCCAGCAAAAAGCGGTAGGCAAACTCCAAGGGGCTAAAGGGCGCACAGCTCTCCTGCAGGCGCTGGGGCGGGCGGTAGAGCATCCCCCCCTTGTCGGCGGGGGAGATGATGAACACCCCCATATCCTGCTGGGCTGCCGCCTCCAGGGCCGCGGCATTGCGCTGCTGGAAAAAGTGGTAGTGCAAATTCACAAAGTCAAAATGGCCTGTCTGGATGGCCTGCAGGATTAGCTCCAGGGATCCATGGGTGGAAAAGCCGATGTAGCGCACCAGGCCCTCCTGCTGCGCCTGCCTAAGGAGCGGCAAGCCCTCCTGCAGTACCCACTCCAGGTGTTCGGGTAGGTTGATGCCGTGGAAGGCAAACTGATCCAAGTACTCCACCCGCAGCCGCTGCAGGGATCCCTCCAGCCGTTCCCGCAGCCTCTCGCCAGGCGTGAGCTTGGTGGTTAGGATCAAGCGCTGCCGCGGCACCGCCAGACTCTGCAAGATTTCCCCCAAAAGCACCTCGGCCTGGCCGTAGGCCTGCGCCGTTTCTAGGTGGTTGATCCCTGCTTCTAGCGCCGCTGCCACCGTGGTCTGGGCCTGTTCTGGTGGCACGTTGACCAGGCGCATACTGCCCAAAGAAAAAGCCGACATGAGCTGCTGCGTGCGCCCAAAGCGGCGGTAGAGCATTGGGGAGCTCCCCCCGCTTTCCGGCTCAGCTGGGCGATGTGAGCTCAGCATCGACTTCCTCGGCGATGGACCCCCCGCACCTTTACCCCAAGGCTTCTCTGAAAAACGCCACCGCCTCTGCCAGCACCTCCAGGAAGCGATCCACCTCGGCCAGGGTGTTGTAGAGGTAAACGCTGGCCCGGGCTGTCGACTGCACCTGCAAGTGGCGGTGTAGCGGCTGGGTGCAGTGGTGGCCAGCCCGGATGGCAATCCCCTGCTCATCCAGCAGCGTGGACAGATCGTGGGGGTGAATGCCCTCCACCGCAAAGCTGACCAGCCCTGCCCGGCGCGCCGGATCCTTGGGACCATAGACTGTAATGCCTGGAAGGCGCTGGATCCCTTCCAGAAGGCGAGCGGTTAGCTTTTGCTCATGGGCATGCACGCGCTCTAGCCCAATCTGGCTTAAGTAGTCGACGGCTGCCCCCAAACCCACCGCTTGGGCAATGGCCGGTGTGCCTGCCTCAAACTTGTGGGGGATATCGGCATAGGTGGCGTGATCCCAGTCCACCTCGGCAATCATCTCGCCCCCACCCAAAAAGGGCGGCATGGCCCGCAGCAGCTCCCGTTTGCCGTAGAGCACCCCAATGCCTGTGGGACCGCACATCTTATGGCCAGAAAAGGCCAGCCAATCGCAATCCAGGGCCTGCACATCCACTGGCATGTGGGGCACACTTTGACAGGCATCCAGAAGCACCTTAGCCCCATAGTGATGGGCTAGCGCAATCACCTCCTGAACAGGGTTAATGGATCCCAGCATGTTGGAGACGTGGGTCACCGCCACCAGCCGGGTGCGATTGCCGAGTAAAGAGCGGTAGTGCTCCAGATCCAACTCACCCTCGGCCGTGATGCGGATGAACTTGAGGCAGGCCCCCGTCTTCTGAGCCACGAATTGCCAGGGGATCAAATTGCTGTGGTGCTCCATCACCGACAGGATAATCTCATCCCCCCGCTCTAAGGTGCTCATGCCCCAACTGTAGGCCACCAAGTTAATGGCCTCACTGGCGTTGCGGGTGTAGATGAGCTCCTGCGGGGAAGGCGCATGGACAAAGCGGGCAATCTTCTCCCGCGCCCCCTCGTAGGCCTCCGTAGCTTCGTTGCCCAGGGTATGCACCCCCCGGTGTACGTTGGCGTTGCTGTGGCGGTAGTAGTGATCCATTGCCTGCAAAACCGCCAGCGGCTTCTGAGAAGTGGCCGCGTTGTCAAAGTAGATGAGCGGCTGGCCGTTGATCTGGCGCTGCAGGATTGGAAAATCCAACCGCACCTGGGCAGCTAGGTCGGCAGCGGTGTCAAAAGCCTGTTCCAGCTTGGGAGAAGAAAGAGGGGATACCGCCATAGTCTGCGCAGAAGCCTACCTCCCTCAGTATGGCATTGCTCTGGCCAGCCGCCCCGAAAACTCTCCCTTGCCGGCAGAAGAGAGTTGTCACGGACTGTAATTTGATGTTAAGTTTGTTTACATCCAGTTACAAGGCATCACCTATGCAATCCTCTCCTAGGATCCCTTCCCGCCTCGACTCCGCTTCTGTGGCCCAATACTACGACACCACCAACGACTGGATCCCGGGCTGGACAGAGCAGGCGGAGCGTTGGAATGGTCGCCTAGCCATGGTGGGTTTGGTGATTAGCGTTGCTACAGAGGCGCTGGTGGGCCACAGTGTTTTCGCCACCACTCTCGCCCAGTGGCTGGGACTGCAATAGTTCAGTACGCCAGCACCAGGTCGGGCGTCTTGCCTAGGTCTAGGGACTTGCCCAAGCGGTTGACTTTTTGACTTAACGGAACAGGCCGATGAGACTCGACAATCCCTTCCTTCCCTACATTGCCGTTATGGTGAGCGGGCTGGTGGCGGCTGTTGTCCTCGGTTCAATAGCTTTCTTCAACTCCAAGCGCCCTGCGGGCTGGGAGGGTGCTGCTCGTCCGCGATACGTGCCTCAGTATGAGGTTCCGCCCACGTGGGAAATTGGCTGGACTGAGCAAGCTGAGCGGTGGAACGGGCGTTTGGCCATGCTGGGATTTGCCATCAGCATTGCAGTGGAAGCGCTGGTAGGCCACAG
>NZ_JANSIY010000006.1:37393-41924 GCF_047462295.1 Synechococcus sp. H60.3
GCTGAGCGGTGGAACGGGCGTTTGGCCATGCTGGGATTTGCCATCAGCATTGCAGTGGAAGCGCTGGTAGGCCACAGCGTGCTGGCTTCTGTCCTAGGGCTGCGCTGAGCTGGCTTCAACAGGAAATCTCTCAAGGTGGCCTGAGAAGTCAGGGCTTTCGCTGGCCAAACGGGGAGTTGCAAGACCCTTGCGAAGGAGTTTGGGACTCTACCCTGTCCTTCAGCTTCTCTGCAACTTGAGGATCTGGGCCACTACCCCCAGGGTTTCTTCGTAAAGATAGTCGGGGCCAGGCCGCTGCAACTCGGCAGCCAGGAGCGTTTCTAGGGAATCGTGCTCCAGGGGGGCCACCTGGCGAACCACGCATCTCTGGGCACCTCCCATGGCCTCCATGCGCATGCACCCCGTGGTTTCCGAACAGAGCACGGTGCAGGCGTCAACTTCCTGGTTGCTGGAGGTGAGGCGCAGCCCGATGAGATCCCCCGGCTGGCTCATTTCGGAAGCCAAAGGTACGGCAGCCAATTCTGCCCTCACCTCGCTTCCTGTTTGGGTTTGGAAGCGGATGCGGTCAATCTCATAGTCATGTTCCTGAGTCTGGGCTCGCTCGGTGGGCGTCCACCCTAGCCGGCTGGCTAGCCAGCCCAAGAAAAGGAGAGCCTGGCAGGGATTGCCGGCTTTGTAGTCAATCGTTACCTGATCTATCCAGTACAGCGACTCCCGCCGGTCGGGGGGATCGAAGGCTTGGGCAGTAAGCTCCTGCCAGGGCAGCAGCCGGCGCCAGTTGAGATCCCCGCAGTGGTGGCCCTCGCGGATGAGAAGGTCCATTTCCTGCAGGTCTTCCTCAGGATTGACAAAGCCTCGCGAATCGACAATGACCCGGTTGCTCAGGGCCACCAACTTTTGAAACAGCAAGCTGTTTAAGTCCAGGTTTCCTTGCCACCACAAGAAAGTGGGCAAGTTGGGGATCAGTAGCGAGGCAACAGTACTGCAAGCCCGTACAAGAGCTGCTTCCGGCGCTTTCAGGGTGATGTATTCGCAACACACCAGCGAGCTGCGCTGCTCACGGGTCACCGGGCAATAGGCGGCCACCTGGGCCTCGATGGCGTCCTCTGCGGCTCCCTCCCGTTTGGCCCGCAGGTCGATGACGCGGCAGGGGTTCTGGGTGGCGATGGCCTCGACGGTAGGCGAGGGCAGCAACAGGGCATCGTCTAGCGATTCATACACCACCAGGGTAAAGGTGGCGGCGCGGGCAGCGACGCTCTCTCCTTTGGAAGACCAGATCTTGCTCAGCTCCTGCTCAATGTCCTCGATGGAGACATCTTTTGGGGTTTGTAAAGGCAGGACGGCGGCAGGTTGATCCATCGTCTCCTCCTGCAGTGGGCTCTTGCTCAATCCTAGACAGGTAGGCCGGCTGCTCTGGAGGAGCTTAAGGTGAGGTACAGATTGGCCGGCTCCAGTCCAGGCAACAGCAGGCTTAGGCGGGCCGGGGCTGGATGCTCAGCTCCAGCGGTCGACCGGGATCCCCCACCAAAGTCAAGCCGCGGCCATTGGCATGCAGATGGCGCACAATCCAGTACAGCGTTTCGACGCGCTCCGGGCAGCCGAGTTTTTCCGCCAACTGGGGCAAGGTCAGGGATCCCTTTTGCTCTCGCATCACCTCCAGCACCTGACGCTGGAGCTGCAGGACGGCGTTGGCTGCTTTCTTGCCCGCTTCCACCCCCGGCTGGTGGTAGGCGTTGACCTGGATGAGAGAGGCGTAGAGGCCTACTGCCCGTTCGTAGAGAGCAATCAGGGCTCCCACGGAGCGGGCATCCACCCGCGGCAGGGTTACGGTAATGGAGTCGCGCCCGTTTTCGTAGAGGGCTTGGCGGGTGCCCTGCAGCAGGCCGTCTAGGTAGTCGCCACTGGTTACCTCGGGCTCTACAAAGGGGGAAGGGATCCCGGGCTCGCGATCCTGGAGCACCTCGATGAAGGTCACAAAGAAGTTGTTGAGACCATCCCGCAGCTGCTGCACGTAGGCGTGCTGATCCGTGGTGCCCTTGTTGCCGTAGACGGTTAGGCCCTGCTCCACCAGGTTGCCCTTTAGGTCGTGGGACTTGCCCAGGGATTCCATCACCAACTGCTGCAGGTAGCGGCTAAACAGCGCCAGGCGGTCTTTGTAGGGTAAAACCACCATATCCTTGCGCCCCCGCCCCTCGCCGACGATGTACCAGGCCATGGCCAAGAGGGCAGCGGGGTTGCGCTCCAGATGGGGTACGCGGGTGGCCTCGTCCATGGTGGCGGCCCCGGCCAGCAAAGCCCGGATATCGATCCCCTGCAGCGCCGCCGGCAACAGGCCTACCGCCGAGGTTTCTGACGTGCGCCCCCCCACCCAGTCGAAGATGGGAAAAATTGCCAGCCACCCCTCCTGCCGTGCCTGCTGCTCCAATTGGCTGCCAGGCCCAGTGATGGCCACCGCATGAGCAGGAAAGGGGATCCCCGCCTTCTGGTAGGCCAGCGCTACCTCCACCAAGCCATTGCGCGACTCAGGTGTGCTGCCGGACTTGGAGGCAACAATTACTAGGGTTTGTCCCAGTTTGTCCGCTAGCCGCCCCAGCACGCGATCAAACCCGTCGGGATCTGTGTTGTCGATGAAGTGGATGTTCAAGGGCGGCTGCAGCGGAGCCAGGGCCTCGGCCACAAACTGCGGCCCCAGGGCTGATCCGCCAATGCCAAGCCAGAGCAGCTCGGTGAAACATCCTCCCCCACTAGCCGGGATTGTGCCGCGGTGGATCTTTTCTGCAAAGGTCTCCACCTGTTCAATACACTCCTGAATTGCCTGCCGGATCTCCGGCGTGGGGGCCAGCTGCGGCGCCCGCAGCCAGTAGTGGCCCACCTGGCGGCCTTCGTCGGGGTTGGCGATGGCCCCGGCTTCTAGAGCCTGCATCTGGGCAAAGGCCTGGGCAAAGAGAGGCCGCAGCGCCTCCACTTGGGCAGGGGTAAAGCGGATGCGGCTGATATCCACAAAAATTTCCAGCTCAGGGTGGTAGTAAAGCCAATCGCAGTAGCGCTGCCAGAGTTGGAGGCTGTCCATGGGATCCCTGCTGCCAAAGCCGTAACCAGCTTACCAAAGCCGCCCCGCTGGGAGGTGCCGCCGGCGAGATAGATCCCTGGGCCAAGAAGCCGATAGAATTCGAGGCACGGGTTGTTGCAATGCTGGCCTAAACGGTGCAGGCCCAGGCCTCCTCCCATGCCCCTCGAGTGTGACCGGCAGTGGATGGAACACTGCCTCTTTTTGGCTCGCTCCACACCACAGCGCCCCTCCCCTAACCCGCGGGTAGCTTGCGTTGTTGTCCGGGGGGATCAGGCGGTGGGGGAAGGCGTTCATCCGGGAGCCGGCCAGCCCCACGCCGAGGTGTTGGCCTTGCAGCAGGCGGGATCCCTGGCCAAGGGCGCCACCCTCTACGTCAACTTAGAGCCCTGCAACCACTACGGGCGCACCCCTCCCTGTACTGAGGCCATCCTGGCTGCCGGGATCCGGCGGGTGGTGGTGGGGATGCAGGATCCCAACCCGCTGGTGGCCGGCAAAGGGATCCGCCGCCTGCAGGAGGCCGGGGTCGAGGTAACCGTGGGAGTGCTGGAGCGGGAGTGCCAAGAGCTCAACGAGGGCTTTGCCTTTGCCATTGTGCGGAAGCAGTGCTTTGGCCTGCTCAAATACGCCATGACCCTAGACGGCAAGAGCGCTGCCGTCACCGGCCACAGCCAGTGGATTAGCAACCCCCTGGCGCGAGAGTGGGTTCACCGCCAGCGGGCCTGGCACGACGCGGTCATCGTAGGATCGAAAACTGTCTGGCACGACAACCCCCGCCTGACCTGCCGCCTGCCGGATTTTCAAGGATCCCAGCCCCTGCGGGTGGTTCTCAGCCGCTCCCTAAACCTACCCCCCGTGGCCCACCTCTGGCAGGTGGAGGAGGCGCCAACTTTGGTGATTACAGAAGCCACCGAGACCCATCCCCTCTGGCGATCCCTGGCCCAGCAAGGGGTGGAGCTGCTGCACCTGGATCAAGTAACCCCGGCTCGAGCAGCGCAGGTTCTCTTTGAGCGAGGCTGTCTGAGCGCCCTCTGGGAATGCGGCGGCACCCTAGCCTGGGCTGCCCTCAAGGATGGGGCCATCCAGAAGGTGGCCGCCTTCATTGCTCCCAAGATCCTGGGCGGGGCCAACGCCCCAACCCCCGTAGGAGGCGAAGGGATCCCTGACCTGAACCAGAGCTGGCAGCTGCTGGAGCTGCAACTGCAGACTGTGGGGGATAACTGGCTGATCACCGGGAAAATCCCCTCTTCTAGCCCCGATGACTAAGAGATCGATTGTTGACAAATTCGCGAGGGCTATCTGGAGGGTTTTAAGTGTCTGAACGAACAGACTGATATCTGTTCAATGTAAATGAATATACTGATCAGAAAAATACAGCATTCTTGCAAAGTAGGTTTCAGAATTGAGCTCAACTGTGCTATGCTGGCCGATATTCTAGGGGGTCATAAGGATCTTTCGGTAAGG
>NZ_JANSIY010000007.1:0-41150 GCF_047462295.1 Synechococcus sp. H60.3
TTTGTATAAGAGACATGTCCAGTCCCTCTCACGGAAGGAGAAAATGCGGGCATCGTAGGTAACAAAAACAAAGCCAGACTTGAACGCTTTAACTGGACGATTCTTTTGCTGGGCAACCTTGCGGGCACCGGCCAACCTTCTGCATACCTGTTGGGCTAAGTTGCTGGATAGCCCAAAGCGGGTACGAATTTCGCGGTAGCAAAGAGATTGAAGCTTGACGGCGTTGACTATCTTCTCTGGCGTGTTTTGGTTGACCCAGTAAGGCCTCCGGCCCGCTGGCGCGAGGAGTGCTTGTGCAAAAGCAGACAAAGTTGCCTCTCGCTTCACGGCTTGCAAAGCAGATACCTTGAGCTTGCAGGAGATAGTCAGAACTTGGGCCACCTCACAATTATCCGTCGTCCGCTGCGTCGTCTTCTCCAGATGTTCATGCTGGGATTGGCCTCTCTTTGGGCAGCGAGCTTTCTGGCTTTTCCCGCCGGCCTAGATGGATCCCAGCCATTGTCCCCGCAAGCGGGTGGCGAAACAACCCCTTGGAAAGCACCTCAACAGCCAACAGCTCAGGCGCTCTGAGCCCATGCGCGGCCCAGGCCGAGAGAGCGGTGCCGCCTGTGCCCGTTAAAGTTTTCCGGAAGCCAAAGGGATCCGGGGGCGAAAATCCACTAGTCTATTGGCAATCTGGCTTTGGCCAGAACTGTCTAGCCAATTGCTGAGGTGCAACTGTGGAAACGGCCATCGAGTGGATTACCGCCCATGAGATTCTCGACTCCCGTGGGCAACCGACCCTAGAAGCTTTGGTGGGCCTGGCCAATGGGGCCACCGGCTTGGCCCAGGTGCCCAGTGGTGCTTCAACCGGCACTTTTGAGGCCCATGAGCTGCGGGACGGGGATCCCAAGCGCTACGGCGGCAAGGGCGTGCTGAGGGCGGTGGAAAACATTCTTGGCCCCATCCAGTCGGAGCTGCAGGGAGAAGATGCCCTCAACCAGGCCCGCATCGACCAGTTGATGATCGATCTGGATGGCACCCCCAACAAGTCGCAACTGGGAGCCAACGCCATCTTGGCGGTCTCTTTGGCCACGGCTAAGGCGGCTGCTAGTGCAGTGGGTCTGCCCTTGTACAGGTACCTGGGTGGACCCTTTGCCAACCTGCTGCCGGTACCCCTGATGAATGTACTCAACGGCGGTGCCCACGCCGATAACAACCTCGATATCCAAGAGTTCATGCTGGTGCCTAGCGGGGCACCCAGCTTTCGCGAGGCGCTGCGCTATGGGGCGGAGGTGTTTGCAGCGCTCAAACAACTGCTGCGGCAGAAGGGGCTGTCCACTGGGGTGGGGGACGAAGGCGGGTTTGCCCCCGATCTCCCCTCCAACGCAGCGGCTCTGGATCTGTTGATGACGGCCATTGAACGGGCGGGCTACAAGCCGGGGGAAGACATTGCCTTGGCCTTGGACGTGGCTGCCAACGAGCTGCTGCAGGATGGACAGTACCACTTTGAGGGCAAAGCCCGCAGTGCTGAGCAGATGGTGGACTACTACGAACAACTGCTGGCCAACTACCCCATCGTCTCTCTAGAGGATGGGCTGGCGGAGGAAGATTGGGCCGGCTGGCAGGCCATGACTGCTCGGCTGGGATCGCGGGTGCAACTGGTGGGGGACGACCTGTTTGTGACCAACCCAGCCCGGCTGCAGAAAGGCATCGACAGCGGCGCCGCCAACGCCATTTTGATCAAGCTCAACCAGATTGGCACGCTGACGGAGACCGTCTCAACCGTGCAACTGGCCGTTCAGGCCGGCTTTCGCACCATCATCAGCCACCGCTCCGGCGAAACAGAAGACACCACCATCGCCGACCTGGCGGTGGCCACCCGCGCCGGCCAGATCAAAACCGGATCCCTCTGCCGCAGCGAGCGCATTGCCAAATACAATCAACTGCTGCGCATCGAAGACGAGCTGGGGGAAGCAGCCGTTTATGCCGGTCGGGTGGGCCTGGGGCCTAGGGCTGTGCCGGCGCAGCATCGCTAGTCTGTCTGGATCCCCAGCACCTGCACCAAAAAGGCCCAGCGGTCGGCGGTCTCTTCAATGAGCTTGCTGGTGGGCTTGCCGGCTCCGTGGCCGGCTTTGGTGTCGATGCGAATGAGGATGGGCTGGGATCCCCCCTGTGCCGCCTGCAGGGCAGCAGCAAACTTGAAGCTGTGGGCCGGCACCACCCGGTCGTCGTGATCCGCGGTGGTGATCAGGGTGGCGGGATAGGCGGTGCCGGGTTTGAGGTTGTGCAGGGGGGAATAGGCGTAGAGGGCCTTGAATTCCTCGGGGTTGTCCGGGGATCCGTACTCCGAGACCCAGGCCCAGCCGATGGTGAACTTATGAAAGCGCAGCATGTCGAACACCCCCACAGCGGGCAGGGCTGCGGCAAAGAGATCCGGCCTCTGGGTCAGGCAGGCCCCCACCAAGAGGCCGCCGTTGCTGCCGCCGGCGATGGCCAACTTGGAGGGATTGGTGTAGCCATGGGCGATTAGCCACTCAGCCGCGGCAATGAAGTCGTCAAAGACCTTTTGCTTGTTGAGCTTGGTGCCCGCCTGGTGCCAGGCTTCCCCATATTCGCCGCCGCCGCGCAAATTGGGCTGGGCGTAAACCCCTCCCATCTCCAACCAGGCCACCAGGCCCACCGAGAAGCTGGGGGTTAGAGAGATGCCGAAGCCGCCGTAGCCGTACAGCAGGGTGGGGTGATCCCCTGTCCGCGCTAGGCCGCGGCGGTGGACAAGGAACATGGGAATGCGGGTGCCGTCTTTGCTGGCGTAGAACACCTGCTGCACCTCATAGGCCTGGGGATCGAAATCCACCTGGGGCCGGCGAAAGAGGGTGCTGCTGCCGGTGGTGAAGTCGTAGCGGTAGATGGTGGGCGGGGTGGTGAAGCTGGTGAAGGTGTAGAAGGTTTCGGTGTCGTAGCGCTTGCCAGCAAAGCCGCTGGCGGATCCCAGCCCTGGCAGGGGGATTTCCCCCAGGTAGGTACCGTCTAGGGCAAAGGTCTTGATCTGGGTGTGGGCGTCTTTGAGGTAGAAGGCAACAAATTGATTGTGGATGAGGCTAACCCCTTGCAGGGTCTCCTCAGCCTCAGGGATCACCTCTTGCAGGTGCCCTGGGTTGTCGAGATCAAGGGCCACCAGTCGCCGCCGCGGAGCCTGGAAGTCCGTCAGCAGCCAAAAGCGGGAGCCGTCGTTGCCAACAAAGCTGTACTCGGCCTGGAACTCGCAAATGAGCTCCACCACCGGCGAGTTGGGATCCCGTAGGTCTTTGTAGAAGAGGAGGTTTTTGGGATCCGTGCCCCGCCAGACGGAGATGATGAGGTAGTTGCCATCTTCGGTAACCCCGCCAGCAAAGCCCCACTCTTTTTGGTCGGGGCGGTGATAGATCAAGACATCTTCCGACTGGGGGGTGCCGAGGCGGTGGTAGTAGAGCTTTTGGAAGTAGTTGGTACTTTCGTACTCGCTGCCGGGGGGTGGCTCGTCGTAGCGGCTGTAGAAAAATCCCTGCCCATCCCGTGTCCAGCTGGCCCCAGAGAACTTAATCCAGCGCAGGTGATCCGGCAGGTCTTCTCCAGTTTCGATGTCCCGCACCTTCCACTCCTGCCAGTCGGAGCCGGAGCGGGAGAGGCCATAGGCTAGGTAGCGCCCGTCGCGGCTGATGGCAATGCCTGAGAGGGCTACAGTGCCGTCTTCCGAAAACGTGTTGGGATCCAGCAAAACCCGGGCTTCGCCCTCCAGGCTCTCTTGCGTATAGAGAACGCTCTGGTTTTGCAGGCCGTCGTTTTTGAAGTAGAAGTAGCGGCCGCCCTCTTTGAAGGGCTGGCTGTATTTTTCGTAGTTCCAAAGTTGCCTCAGGCGCTGCAGGAGCCGCTGCCGCGCCGGGATCCGCTGCAGATAGTCAAAAGTTAGCCGGTTTTGCGCCTCGATCCAGGCCCGCGTCTGCTCAGAATCCAGATCCTCCAGCCAGCGATAGGGATCCGGCACCGGCTGCCCATGGTAGACATCGACAACGGTGGGATCCGGATGGCTAGGCGGGTAGTGAAGCATAGGGACGGAGCAACAAAGGGTTAATTCCACTATGGCAGAGGGAAGAGTCGGCAACCCACCCCAAGACCTGAGCCTCAAATGTCTGAGGGAGCAAGCCTCGCTATAGTGGAAGCCGAGTTGTGCAGGTGGGTTTCGTGCTTCAGGGTTCCCCTTCCTCTCAGCGTTCCCAGGTCGAACGGATTGGCGCCTATCCCTGCGGCCAGGGCCACTACCGCTTCTCGGTGTGGGCGCCCTTGGTCGAACACGTGGAGCTCAAAATCATTAGCCCTGTCCAACAGGTCATCCCTCTGACTCAAGATGGGCAAGGCTACTGGCAGGGTGAAGTGGAGGGGATCCCGCCGGGGCCAGTGGACTACCTCTACCGCCTGCACACCTCAGGGGGGGTGGTGGAGCGGCCGGATCCGGCTTCCCGCTGCCAGCCCTACGGGGTCCATGGCCCTTCGCGGGTGGTGGATCCCCACTTCGACTGGCAGGATCAAGCCTGGAAGGGGATCCCGCTCTCCCAGTGGATCCTCTACGAGCTGCATGTAGGCACCTTTACCCCGGAGGGCACCTTTGCCGCCCTGATCCCCCGCCTGCCGCAACTGGTGGAGCTGGGGGTCAACGTGCTGGAGCTCATGCCGGTGGCCCAGTTTCCGGGGGAGCGCAACTGGGGCTATGACGGCGTCTACCCCTATGCCGTGCAGGTTAGCTATGGAGGAGCAGCGGGCCTGAAGGCGCTGGTCAATGCCTGCCACCAGCAGGGCTTGGCTGTCATTTTGGATGTGGTCTACAACCACCTGGGGCCGGAGGGGAACTACCTGCGGGACTTTGGCCCCTACTTTACCGACAAGTACCGCACCCCTTGGGGAGAGGCCCTCAACTTCGACGACCGCTATTCCGACGGCGTGCGGGAGTTTTTCCTGCAAAATGCCGAATACTGGCTAGAGGAGTTTCACCTAGACGGCCTGCGGCTGGACGCCGTGCATGCCATCTACGACTTCAGCGCCCACCCTTTTTTGCAGGAATTGGCAGAGCGGGTGGAGGCCCTGGAGGCGCGCACAGGCTGGCCCAGGGTTCTGGTAGCCGAAAGCGACCTCAACGACGTCCGCCTCATCACCCCCCGCGAGCAAGGGGGCTACGGCCTAGATGCCCAGTGGTGCGACGATTTCCATCACTCAGTTCACACCCTGCTTACTGGAGAAAAGACAGGCTACTACCAAGACTTTGGCCAATTGGAGCACCTGGCCAAGTCCTACCGCGAGAGCTACGTCTATTCCGGCCAGTACTCCCGCTACCGGGCCCGCCGCCACGGCAATTCCGCTCTCGCTAGGTCAGGCTCCCAGTTTGTAATCTGCATCCAAAACCACGACCAGGTGGGCAATCGCCGGCTGGGGGAACGCCTCAGCCAGCTCACCTCCTTCGCTGGCCTGAAGTTGGCCGCCGCTGCTCTGCTGCTGGCTCCCATGCTGCCACTGCTGTTTATGGGGGAAGAGTATGGGGAGGTGGCCCCGTTTCTCTACTTCATTAGCCACGGGGATCCCGACCTGGTGGAAGCGGTGCGCCAGGGACGCCGCCGCGAGTTCAGCGCCTTTGCCTGGCAGGGGGAGGTACCGGACCCGCAAGCGGAAGAGACCTTCCTGCGCTCGAAGCTCAACTGGGAACTGGCCACTGCTGGCCACCACCAGGTCTTGCGGCGGTGGTACCAAACCCTCATTTACCTGCGCAAGACCCTGCCGCCGCTGCAAAACCTAGAGCGGAGTTCGGTGGGGGTGGAGCTGTTTGCTCCAAGCGGCCTGGCCCTGCACCGCCACCAGGGATCCCAAGCCGTTCTGGCCCTGTTTAACTTCAGCTCCGACCAAGCAGCCACCTACGCCCCATGGCCCAACGGCCGGTGGGAGAAGCTTCTAGATAGCGGCGACGCCAACTGGCTGGGCCAGGGATCCTCCCTGCCGGCAAAAAACCAAGGGGATCCCGTTGAGGTGCCGCCCTATGGGGTGGTGGTCTACAGCCAGTGATCCCGACCGCAGCCGTAGCGCCAGGCCTCGCGCCGCCGGTTCCAGAAGTAGTCTTGCGGGACCCCTTCCAGGCGGTCGGCTAGCCTTTGCAGGAGCTCGTAGAGGCCAAGGGCGCCAAAGTGGCCCGCCCAGGCCGCCAGCTCCGGCAGCCCTAGCCGGGGCAAAAGCGCGGCCACCAGGGCTGGATCTTGCCTCATCACCCCCCACAGTGCCTGGGCCAAGCCGCCAAACTGCACCACATCCTGCAAAAAGGGCCGCACCACCTGGGGGCCGGCGGCAACCATGGCTGCAAACACTCTGCTCAACAGGCGGTTAATGCTGCTGGGATCCCAGTTTTTCTCTCCCAAGGGAGGGATCATCGCCTTTTGAAAAAGCCAGGTTACCGCCAAATTGGGCTGGTAGGGCTGCAGCAGGGCCAGGGCCGCCTGCTCCAACTGCCGCTGCACCAGCGCCTCGTGGATCCCCTGCTGCAGGCGATCCAGATGGCGCAACATCGCCCCAAAGCCGCCAAAGCTCAAAGGCGACTGGCTGCCGCTGCTGTCTCCTACCGCCAAAAGGCGATCCCAGGGCAGTTGTAGCGGGCTGCGGCGGTAGGCGGGGAAGACGCCACACAGCTTGCGCACCCAGCGGATCTGGGCCAACTCGGCCCCCTGGTAGGCAGGGAGCAGCCGGCAGTAGTCCTGCCAAAGCCTCTCCAGACTGGGTCGGCGGGGATCCCGGTCGCAGTAGGTAAAGAGATAGGTGGTGCGGCCATCGCGGGCGGGGAAAGCCTCCCAAAAGGGCTGGTAGCCCTCCTGGGCGGGGGTAAAGCTGTAGAACAGATCCCCAGTGGGTTGCTCCGGCAGCCCCTGGGCGCAGGATCCCACCACCAGACAGACACTGTCCGGCGGCTGCCCTTGGCGGGCCTGGGCCGCAATGGGGGAGCGGTGCCCCATGGCATCCAGCAGCAGTTGGGCCCTGAGCTGGCCGGTGGTGGTCTGAATGCAGATCCCATCGGGGTGGACCGTGGCGCCCAGAAACCCGGTTTGCTCCCGCACCTGGCCCCCCCAGGCCAGGAAATGCTGCTTGAGGAACTCCAGCAAGCTGACCGGATCCACGCCCACGTTCAGCACCCCTTCCACCCACCAGGTGGGGCCCTCCCCAAAGCCGATGCGGCCGCGGGGGTAGTGGGTCACCTGCACCGCCTCCCACTCGGCCGGCGTCAGCAGCTCCAGCTCCAGCAGCACCTGCAGCTCCTGCCGGGAGGTGTTCCACTCCTGCTCCCGCCCCCGCAGGCTCCCCCGCTCGATGAGGATCACCCGCCAGCCCCGCTTGGCCAAAGCTGCTCCCAAGAGGATCCCCAGGGTGCCGCCGGCAATCACCACATCGGCATCCCGGCTGCCCAGGCTTTCAGAACAGCGGTGCACCACCGCCGGAGGCAACACCGTTGGCCCCTGCCGCAGGGATCCCCACCAGGCCTCCAAGGCAGGCAGAGCTTCAGGGGGGGAGATGAGTTCAGCCATGGTGATTTCCTCCAGGCTAGACCAGCCCGCGGCTGTGGAGGCGACGGTGGATTAAAACCAACGTATCCGCCTCGCCCACGTTGCCCGGAAACAGCACCACCGGCAGGTTGGGAAAGCGGGGGTGATCCGCCGGCGTGAGCACCATGGAGATCCCTGGGTAGATCTGCCCCAGCAGCCGCACAGCCGGCAGGTTGAGGCCGAGGCTGAGGGTGTCGTTGGAGGTGATGCCGCCCTTGCTGACCAGGTAGCCCATCCCCTCCGGCAGCCCCTGCACAATGGCCATCAACAAACGAGAAACCCTCTGCCCAAAGGCCAGGCGAGCCTCTGGGGTGGCACCGTCGAACCTCACTTCTTCTCGGCTGGTGTAGACCACCGGCGTCAGGCCCTGCTCGTAGGCGCGCTGGACTTGGCTCAAGAGGGCCGGCAGCAGCTCCGCTTCGCGCCCCGGTTCCAACAGGCGCTTTACCTCCACCTCGATGCCCTGGATCCCTGGCTCCTGCAACAGGCGGGCCAACTGCTGGCTGGACTTTTGCACATGGGATCCCACGATCACCACCCCTGGCCGGTCGGAGCGGACAAACTGCCCCATCTGCTCTGGCGGAACCGGCTGCGGCGGCAACTGGGCTAGAGCCGTCAAGAGGCTAGCGGCACTGCGGAACAAAAAGCGCTTCCCCTGCTCCAGAGCCGCCCAAACGTCTTGGGCAAAACGGTCCAGATCCGCTTGGGTTTCTCCATCCACCACACAGCAGACATTCCCCTCTAGACCCAAAAGCTGCTCCAGACAGCCGGCGCGGATCTGCTCCAGCGTCAATCGCACCACCTGCTCAGCCCGAATTCGCCCCTGGGTTTTCTCCTGCACATAGTCGGGCAAATAGCTGTGGTGGTAGCCGAACACCGCATCGCGGGCAAACTCCGTTTCATGCACGGGCACCCAGCGGCCCTCCACCCGCAGGTAGTGGACGCTGTCGCGGGTGATGCGCCCTCCCTCAAAAAAAGCCGGCACCAGAAAATGGGCATCAAAAGGCCCCAGCTCCGCCGCCATGACATCGGTTTCCAAGGGGTAGTGCCCGCGCAGCGTCGAGTCGGAGCGGCTGACAAAGAGGGCCCGCTCCCACCCCAGCTCCCCCATGGCCTGCTTGAGGGCCCGGCAGACCGACTGTGTCACCTCGGCAGCCTTGGCCGGCGGCAGGGATCGCGTGTTGGTGAGAATGAAGCGAATTGGCGAGCCATCCTGCAGGCCCAGCTTGAGTGTTTCCACATCCCAGCGGGTCAGCAGCAGGCAACTGTGCACGGTCTGGGATCCGGTGGGATCATCATCCAGCACGACAATGGGGGGACGAGTCATCGGAGTTTCTCAGTCGAGAACAACAGCACAGCCCTACGCCTCCAGACGGAGACAACCTCACAACATCCCACCTGCCCGCACCCCCTCCTTATCATCCTCTCCCAAATTGGCCGCTCCCTCGATCCCCATCCTGTTTTTTCTCTTGATTCGAGAGAAGTTTGCCATGATTGAGATCTACCGGTGCAATTGACTGTCTTTGCGAGCCGCTAATGGGGGCAGCCACTCCCTCCCACCTACATCCATGGGGAAAAAGCCATGGGGCAAGCTGAGCTGCAACTTCAGATCAAGCGGATTCAGCAGGACGTGCTGCGCATGGGGGCGCTGGCGGAAAAATCGCTGGTCTTGGCTCAGCAGGCTCTGTTTGAGCAGAACTTGGCCGCTGCCGAACAGGCCATCACCCAAGACAAGCAGATCGACCGTTTTTATCGTCAAATCGAGAAAGATTGTATTAGCTTGATCGCCTTGCGCTCGCCGGTGGCACAAGATCTGCGCTGGATCAGCGCCCTGATGCAACTGGTGCGGGATCTGGAGCGGATTGGCGACTACGCCAAAGACTTGGCCGAAGTGGCCTTGCGTTTGGCTTTCTACCCGCCGCCGCCGGAGCTGAGGCACATTCGCGTGATGATGCAGCGCTGCCAGAAAATGCTCAGCCATAGCCTGGCGGCCCTGACGGAATTGGATGCCGAGCTGGGCCGGCAACTGAAGCGGGAAGACGACGCCGTTGATGAAGACTACACCAACCTTTACAATACGTTGGCGCAACAGTCGGACATCAGGGGATCGATCGAGCCTATCCTGTTGATGTTGCTGGCGATCCGCTACCTGGAGCGTTTGGCCGACCACTGCACCAATATCGGTCAGCGGGTAGCCTTTATCGTCACCGGCCACCGCGACTAACCCAAGTGGCTGCGCCTGCCCCTCGATCTCGGCTCCCATTCCCCCTGCTTCTTTCCCTTTTTGCCGATACCCGCAATGGATTTCTCTCGGATTTTTCATTACTTTTTCTCTCAACCTGCCGAGCAATGGATCGATAAAGACGTGCTGCTTGCCCTCCTGCCAGCCTCAGACCCAGAAGCGCAGGAAATGCTTGAGATTGCCCTCGATGGTCTGGTGCGGGCGGGATTTCTCGAATGCACAGGGGATCCGCCTCGCTATCGGCGTAAGCCGGATGAATCCTTGGTGGTGGGGCGTTTGCGCTGTTCCAGCAAGGGTTTTTGCTTTGCCGTTCGGGATGAACCGGGGGCAGAGGATGTGTACATCCACGGCAGCAACCTCAGCGGCGCTTGGAACGGCGACCAAGTGATAGCCCGGATTACCAAAGAAGGCAATCGCCGCCGCAGCCCAGAGGGAGAGGTGGTGGCTGTTGTGGAACGGGCCAATCCCACGCTGGTGGGCCGCCTCAAACAGACGGAAGAAGGTTTCCGGGTGGTGCCTCTGGACGACCGGCTGCTGTTCGAGCTGGCCTTGACGGAGGGCTCCCCTGCCGAGCTGGCGGAAGGTCGGGTGGCCTATGTGGAAGTGGAGCGCTACCCGCTGGGCAACCTGCCCCCCGTGGGCACGATTCGCAAGATCTTGGGCAATGGCCCGGAGGCGTCCATCGATGCAGATCTGGTCTGTTGCAAGTACGACCTGCCCCAGGAGTTTCCCCCGGCGGTGCTAGAAGCTGCAGCCGCCCTGCCCAAAAAGCTGAGCCGCTCCGACCAAAAGGGCCGTCGCGATCTGCGGGATTGGTTTTGCATCACACTGGAGCCGCTGGACTTGCAGCACCCCCACGGCCTCGAGCCCAACGTGGCTGTCTCCCTGCAGCGGCAAGAAGAGGGCCACTGGCTACTGGGGGTGCACATTGCCGACGTAGCCCACTGGCTGGATCCGGATCACCCGCTGGAGCAGGAGGCGCAGCGGCGCACCGCCACGGTTTACCTGGATAGCGTGGTGCTGCCCCTTTTTCCGCCGGAAGTGCACAGCCGCCTGGCTCTGTTGCCGCAGCAGGAGCGCTTGGCCTATTCGTTGCTGTTAACCATCGACTCAGACGGGGTGGTACAAAGCTTTGAGATCCATCCCAGCCTGGTGCAGTCGCGGGCTCACCTCTCCTATGGCCAGGTGCAGGCCCTCTTGGCCACCGCTGCAGATCTGGGCCCTGAGGAGGAGGTGCCAGAATTGATGGCCCTGCTGCAAAACCTGCTCCGCCTCAGCCAAATCCTGCGGGTCAAACGTCACCAAGCGGGCGGCTTTGACCTGCCTCTGTTGGATTTGCTCACCCCCCACTCCGCTGACGAGAGCGGCTACGGCCCCCTTTTGATCAGCGATCGCCTCGGCGCCCACGCCCTCATGACTGAGGTGCTGCTGCTGGCCAACCAAACCCTGGGCCACCACCTGCGCCAATTGGGGATCCCTTCTTTGGCTCGCGTGCAGTCCGCCCCCACTGCCGAGGCCCTGCAGAACTTCCTGCGCCTGGCCAACGCCATGAAGCTGGATCTGAACTTGCAGGAGCCGGAGACCGTAACGCTGGCCGATTGGCAGCGGATCTGTGCCCGCATCACCGCCCCCGATGTGTTGGCCGCAGGGACTAGCCCAGCCTTGGTGGCCCAGTTGTTGGCTACTCTGCCCCCCGTCGAGTATTGCCTGCAGCCTTTACAGGAGCCCCTCGGACATTTTGGCCTTGGCCTCAAAGAGCCCTACGCCTCTTTTACTGCCCCTTTGCGCCGCTATGCCGACTTGCTGAATTTGCGTGCTCTGCACCTGGCCTTGAGCAAAGGACGGGATCGCCGCAGCCCGCGCTCCAAAACCGTGGTGGATCTGCATGGCCCCGGCGGCTACGACCAAATTGATTGGCAGGTGCTGCCGCCAAAAGTGCATGAGGAGTGGCAGGCCTTTCTCCAAGCGCAACTGCCCAAAATCCAGGCGGGATATCAGCTCCATCAACAGGCAGAGCGGGAGCTGATGGGCTTGAAGCGGTGCGAGTTCATGCAGAAACACCTGGGGGAGACCTTCCCCGGCCTGATTGTCAGCGTCCAGAACTACGGCTTTTTTGTGCAGGTGGATCCCATCTTGGCGGAAGGTTTGGTGCGGGTGAGCACCCTGAAAAACGATTGGTACGAGTACCGCAAACAAGCCCTGGTGGGGCGAAAAACCCGGCGCCAGTTCCGCCTGGGGGATCGGGTGGAGGTGCAGATAAAGAACGTGGATTACTACCGTCAGCAAATTGACCTGACAGTGGTAGGCGAAGGGCGGCCCTATGAGGAGGAGGAATAAGGCGGGGATCCCTCCATCGATCGAGGGCAAAGGGGGCGGTTGTTGCGAACTCTGGCGCGGCCAAAATGGGCGATACCTGAATTATCGGGATCCCTTTTCCCAAGCGGGGGCTGAGATGTCCGCTTCCCCTGCTGTCTTCCTATACACTGTAGTAAAAAACCTGCCGAACTTCTATGCAGCCCACCAATCCCAACCAATTTACCGAGAAAGCCTGGAGCGCCATTGTCCAATCCCAAGATGTAGCTCGGCGGCACCAGCAGCAACAGTTGGAAACCGAGCACCTGCTGATCTCCCTTCTGGATCAGGAGGGAGGGCTTACCCAGACCATTTTGCAGCGGGCCGGCATCGATCCAAGGCTGGTGCGGGATAGAGTGGAAAGCTTTATCAACCAGCAGCCCAAGCTGGCGCGGGTGGATCAGCTCTACCTGGGCCGCGGCCTGGAGACCACGCTGGATCGGGCTGAAGCGTTTCGCAAAGAATACGAAGACGACTTCATTTCGGTAGAGCACTTGCTTTTGGGATCCCTGGACGATGAGCGGGTGGGCAAGCGGGTTCTAGCACCCCTAGGTTTGACCGTCGAGCGCCTCAAACCCGTTATCCAACAAGTGCGGGGCAAACAGCGGGTTACCGACAAAAACCCTGAGTCCCGCTACGAGGCCCTGGAGCGCTATGGCCGCGACTTGACCAAGGCCGCCCGCGAAGGGAAGCTGGATCCGGTGATCGGGCGGGACGACGAGATCCGCCGCGTCGTTCAGGTGCTCTCCCGCCGCACCAAAAACAACCCGGTGCTCATCGGCGAACCCGGCGTGGGGAAAACCGCCATTGTCGAAGGTCTCGCTCAACGTATCAACCGGGGAGATGTGCCGGAGTCGTTGAAAAACCGGCGGGTGATCGCCCTGGACATGGGCTCCTTGATTGCTGGCGCCAAGTACCGCGGTGAGTTTGAAGACCGCCTCAAAGCTGTGCTCAAGGAGGTTACCGAATCAGAAGGGCAGATCATCCTCTTCATCGACGAGCTGCACACCGTGGTCGGGGCGGGGGCTGCCGAGGGGGCGATGGATGCCGGCAACCTGCTCAAGCCGATGCTGGCCCGGGGCGAATTGCGCTGCATTGGCGCCACCACCCTGGATGAGTACCGCAAACACATCGAAAAAGACGCCGCCCTGGAGCGCCGCTTCCAGCCGGTGTATGTGGATCAGCCCTCCGTAGAAGACACCATCTCCATCCTGCGCGGCCTCAAAGAGCGCTACGAGCTGCACCACGGGGTCAAGATCAGCGACTCGGCCTTGGTGGCGGCAGCCGTTCTCTCCAACCGCTACATCTCCGAGCGCTTTTTGCCTGACAAGGCCATCGACCTAGTGGATGAAGCGGCGGCCAAGCTCAAGATGGAGATTACCTCCAAGCCCGTTGAGCTGGACGAGATTGACCGGCGCATCATGCAACTGCAGATGGAGGAGCTCTCCCTTAAGAAGGAAGACGACCCCGCCTCCAAGGAGCGCCTGGGCAAAATTGAGCAGGAGCTGGCCAACCTGATGGAGCGGCAGCGGGAGCTGAGTGCCCGTTGGCAGATGGAAAAAGACGCCATCGAGCGGCTGCAAAGCCTCAAAGCTGAGCGGGATGCCGTCAAGCTGCAGATTGAACAGGCAGAACAAAAGTATGATCTCAACCGCGCTGCCGAGCTCAAATACGGCAAGCTGATGGAGCTGGAGCGGCAGATCCAAGAGCAGGAGGCCCACCTGGCCAAGCTGCAGGCCAACGGTGAGCCCTTGCTGCGGGAGCAGGTGACGCCCGAAGACATTGCCGAGATCGTCTCCCGCTGGACCGGGATCCCGGTCACCAGCTTGATGGAGTCGGAAAAGCAAAAGCTGCTGCGCCTGGAAGCCCACTTGCACCAGCGGGTGGTGGGCCAGGACGAAGCGGTAGCCGCCGTAGCCGCTGCCATTCGGCGGGCCCGGGCCGGCCTCAAGGATCCCAACCGACCCATCGGCTCGTTCCTGTTCATGGGGCCCACCGGTGTCGGGAAGACCGAGCTGGCTCGCGCCTTGGCGGAGTTCCTCTTCGATACCTCCGAAGCGATGGTGCGCATCGACATGTCCGAGTACATGGAGAAGCACTCTGTCTCCCGCTTGATTGGGGCTCCGCCGGGCTATGTGGGCTACGAAGAAGGGGGGCAGCTCTCGGAAGCGGTGCGGCGCCGTCCCTACTCGGTGGTGCTCTTTGACGAGGTGGAGAAAGCTCACCCCGATGTCTTCAACATCCTGCTGCAGGTGCTGGACGATGGCCGCATCACCGACTCCCAGGGGCGGACGGTGGACTTCAAGAACACCATCATCATCATGACCAGCAACATCGGCAGCGAGCTGATTCTGGAAATCGGGGGCGATGAGAGCCGCTACGAGGAGATGAAAACTCAGGTGCTGGCCATGCTGCGGCACCACTTCCGGCCGGAGTTCCTCAACCGCGTGGATGAACTCATCATCTTCCACGCCCTCACCAAAGCTCAGATTCGCCAGATCGTCAGCCTGCAGATGCGGCGGGTGGAGCAGTTGCTGGCGGATCAGCAGATTGAGATTGTCCTCACCGAAGAGGCCAAGGACTACCTGGCCGAGCTGGGCTACGATCCCGTGTTTGGGGCCCGACCCCTCAAGCGGGTCATCCAGCGGGAGATCGAAAACCCCCTCGCCACCAAGCTGCTGGAAAACGAGTTCCTGCCTGGCGACCGCATCCTGGTGGATGTGGCCAACGAACGGCTGGTCTTCCGCAAGATTGGCTCTCAGCCCAGCCAAGAGCCGCCTGCTGCCGTAGCCGTCAGCTAAGTTGGTTAGAGGCTAATTACCTGGTCAGGTGGGTTGTCTTTTAAGGCCGCGTAGAGGTCGGGAAAGCAGCCCACCTGCACGCCTTTGACCACATTCTTGGGAACACAATAGCCCGGCTCCTTGCGCCCCTGGCCCTTTGAGTCGCACCACTTGGGTTCCCCTTCCGCCAGGTTGCGCTCCAGGGCGCACAGGTCACACATCATCAGCAAAATCTTTTGCGCTTCGGCAATCTTGGCCAGGCGCTCGCCAATGGGATCCCCCTGCCGCAAGACAAAGCAGTTGTCGTCAAAAAAGAACATGCCCACCACTTCCGCGCCGTGTACCCCCGCTTCTAGCTGCGGTAGGATCATCTGGCCCAGCTTGTAGGTGCCGCCGCGAGGAGTGATGAAGACGTAGGCAACTTTCATGGCCGCTCCTTAGGTGTTTTCCAACTTGATTATCATCGATTATCGCTTTCAAAGTAGCACAGCTTACTGAAAGGGCGTAAGACACTCCCCAAGCATTCCTCGCCACTATCCTCGCCCCCAGCCCCTCTCCCAGCCCTCACCCCCGGCCCCTCTCCCAGAGGGAGAGGGGAGTTAGAGCGGCGCGTTCGCGACAGCGTTGCGTAGCAATAACGACGTAACGAACGGTTTCATTGCTGTTTGAAATGACTATAAGACTATAAACTGAGATGGGATCTGGAGCTCTGCTCCTCTTGCCTAGGCAGGGAGAAGCCGAAGCAGCTCAGTGTTCAACCGCCATCTTGAAAGGTTTGAACAGGTGCAACCTCGAAGGGGATCCCCCTAGCGCCGAAAGGTTAGCGCCTGGCCGCGCACCGAGGGATCCACCTGACCGTTTTGAAAGGCGATCTGCCCGCCCACAATTGTGAGCAGCGGCCAGCCCACCAGTTCCCAGCCCTCAAACGGGCTCCAGCCGCATTTGGTGAGCAGCTCTTCCCGGCGCACCGGCTGAGGCGTGTGGCGATCCACCAATACTAGATCGGCATCGTAGCCCACCTGCAGCCGCCCCTTGTTGGGGATCCCGTAGAGGCGGGCCGGCGCCTCGCACATCCACTGCACCACCTGGCGCAGGGTACAGCGGCCCTGCTGGGCTGCGGTCAGCATCAGGGGCAAGGCCGTCTCCACACCGGGCATGCCAGAGGGGGAGTGGGGGTAGGGCTGGGCCTTTTCGGCCAGGGTGTGGGGGGCATGGTCGGTGGCGATGCAATCAAGGATGCCGTCGTGTAGCCCCTGCCAGAGCTGGTTCAGGTTAGCCGGATCCCGCAGCGGCGGGTTCATCTGGACGAGGGATCCCAGGCGGGCGTAGTCGGCGGTGCTGAGCAGCAGGTGCTGAGGGGTGACCTCGGCGCTAACCCAGGCGGGTTTGTGCTGGCGCAGCAGCTCCACCTCCAGGCCGGTGGAGAGGTGCAAAATGTGCAGGCGGTGGCGGTAGCGGGTGGCCAAGTCCAAAGCCCGTTGCGAGGCAATCAGCGCGGCTTCTTCATCCTGAATCAGGGAGTGAACCGCCACATCTGTACGTTCGGCAAAGAGGGCCCGCCGGGCTTGAATCCGCGAGTGATCTTCAGCGTGGACGGCGATAACAAAATTGGGATCCGTCTCGGCAAAGATCCGCTCTAATGCCGCTTGGTCATCCACCAGCAAGGGGCCATGCATGGATCCCATGAAGATCTTGATGCCGCAAGCCCCTTGCACCGTTTGCAGCTCTTTGAGGTTATCGGCGGTGGCCCCGATGAAAAAGCCGTAGTTGACCACGCACTTGCTGGCGGCCCGGGCCAACTTGTCATCCAGCGTTGCCTGGTCGATCGTCAGCGGATCCGTATTGGGCATCTCCAGAAAGCTGGTTACGCCACCGCGAGCGCAGGCCCAGGATCCCGTCTGTAGGTCTTCTTTGTGCTCCCGGCCCGGCTCGCGAAAGTGAACCTGGGGGTCGATCACCCCCGGCATGAGGGTATGGCCCTCCGCGTCGATAACCCTAGCCACCCCTTCTGCCGAGAGACTCTGGCCGATTTGGGCAATGCGCCCCTCCCGCACCAGCACATCTCCCAGCCAGGGATCCCCTTCCGGCACCAATAGCTCCGCATTGCGGATCAGCAGACTGTCAGACAAAGCGCCCCCGAGACAACGCTAATTTCCCAGCCAGAATGTTCAGAGTACTTTATCAAAATACCTTGGAAGTATCAAAATACCTTGGAAGACTGGCCGCCAATCCGGCACCTCACTTCCGACTCAGCGCTGTCGCGACAGCGCAAAAGGGCTTTGACTTGACATCCCCTCCACGGCTGCGGCTGGCTTCCAGGCAAAGGTCTAGACGGCTCTTTCTGGTAATCTAAGTTGGGGGGTCTAAGATCGGTAGGTGTTGCCCAGTTTCCCTTGCTCCATTCTCTCTTTGTCTGGGGCTGTAGCTCAGATGGATAGAGCAAGCGCCTCCTAAGCGCTAGGTCGGCGGTTCAAATCCGCCCAGTCCCGTCTAAGTGAGTAGCTACTAGCTCCTCCAAGCTGGTGGTAGGATGTAGTCTACTGCCGGTTCTGACGGGGATCAGCCGTCAGAGGCAACGGGGAAAGTGCAGTGAGAATCTGCCGCTGTCCCGCAGCTGTGAGCCGGTTTTGGATCGGGGATCCCTAGTTGTTGTTGCAAAAGCCCTTGACGACGCAAGCCAGCCCCTCCAAAACTGAGCAAGTCAGAATGCCCGCCGGCGGTTTTTCCCCAGTTCACCATATCTGCGAGGTACAGATATGCTTCCCATTTTGACGTTGGCCCGTTCCCGTCCCGAAGTTTTTTCATCGGCCTGCTTACGGATTTTCGACGCTCTTGGAGCGTAGGCACTAAGTCAAAAGCGCGGACAAGAGAGCTAAGCAGTTGGCTCAGGGGCAGCTAACTCTTGGAGGACGTTTTCTTGCTTTGGTTGCGCAAAAGAGTCCTCTAAGCACCCTCCTGTGCCGAGTGGGCCAGCCGATAGGTTGAGGAACGCCTTGACAGCTCCAGCAGGTTTCCTGGCCTAGAGAAAACCTTCTGCCGGGATCCCACCGATAGGCATGTCGGCGGCCATTTCTTGCTGCCTAGGTTGGATGACAACCGGCTGTACAAAGCCAACTGGCGGCAACCTCATTTACCGAATTCAGTTCAGGAGACAGTACCTTATGGCCATCGAAACCCAAACCCTAGGCTATGCCCGCATGGGCAAGCGCCGCGAGCTGAAGAAAGCGCTGGAAGCCTTTTGGAGCGGCACCCTGGAGGCGGAGGCCTTGTCAGCAACGCTCCAGGAGCTGGAGGCACAGGTCTGGCGGGTACAGCTTCAGGCTGGCATCGACCACATTGCAGTAGGAGATCAAACCCTCTACGACCATGTTTTGGACTGGGCCACCTGGCTGGGGCTGATTCCCTCCCGGTTTCAGAGCTTATCAGGCCTGGAGCGCTACTTTGCCATGGCGCGGGGACGGGAGGGCCTGCCCGCCTTGGAAATGACCAAGTGGTTCGACACCAACTACCACTACCTGGTGCCGGAAATTGAGGTCGACGCGATCCCTCAGGCCCATTTCGATGACTTCCTGGCCACAGTGCGGCGGGCGCAAGGGATCCTAGGAAACCGCACCAGCCCTGTCCTCCTCAGTCCGGTTACCCTTCTTGCTCTAAGCCAGCGCTCTGGCGAGTTGCGGGGAGATCTGGAGAAGCTGCTTCCTCTCTACGAGGAGCTGCTGCAGGAGCTGCAGCGACTGGGAATCCGGGAAGTGCAAGTCCATGAGCCCATCTTGGTGACGAGCGAAGGCGACAGTCTCCGGGAAGCGGTGGAGCAGACCTACCGCCGGCTGGCTCGGTTGGGGATCCCTGTCCACTTGGTTACCTACTTTGACGACTTGGGGGAGACTTACCCCTGGGTGGTGGAGCTGCCGCTAGCCGGCCTCAGCCTCGACTTCACCCGCGGCCACAACCTGGAACTGGTCAGAGCCCACGGCTTCCCCGCCGATAAGATCCTAGGGGCGGGGGTAGTGGACGGGCGCAACGTCTGGCAGATCCAGCCCAAGGCCGTTCTGGCCACTCTGCAAGAGCTGCAAGCCCTAGCCCCCAACCTGCGGGTGCAGCCTTCTTGCTCGCTCCAGTTTGTGCCCCACGACGCTGCTCTGGAAACCCACCTGCCAGAGCCTTTGCGCAATGTTCTCAGCTTTGCCGAGCAGAAGCTGGCCGAAGTGGTTCTGCTCGCTCGCACCCTCAACGGCGAAGACACCGCTGCCCAGCAGAACAAGCTGGAACAGCAGTGGCAGGCCTTCCAGGACTTCAATCCCCCCAACCTTGCGGTGCGCCAGGCCTTGGCCAACCTGACGGCGCAGGACTTCCAGCGCTCCCTTCCCTACGAGCAGCGTATAGGCCGGCAGGTCAAGCTGCCACCGCTGCCCACTACCACCATCGGTTCTTTTCCCCAAACCCCCGAAGTCCGGCAGTGGCGGGTCAAGTACAAAAAGGGCGAGATCTCCCAGGCCGAATACGAGGCCGCTATCGACGCCGAAATTGCCAGGTGCATCCGCATTCAAGAAGAAATTGGCCTGGATGTGCTGGTGCATGGCGAGTTCGAGCGCACCGACATGGTGGAATACTTTGCCCAGCAACTGCAGGGCTTTGCCTTTACCGAGCACGGCTGGGTGCAGAGCTATGGCAGCCGCTGCGTGCGTCCCCCCATTCTCTACGGCGATGTGTCTCGCCCTTGCCCCATGACGGTGCGGGAGTTTAAGGTGGCCCAATCTCTAACCCAAAAGCCGGTTAAGGGGATGCTCACCGGGCCGGTAACCATGCTCAACTGGTCCTTCCCCCGCGTTGACCTTTCCCGCCGCGAGCAAGCCTTGCAAATTGCCTTGGCCCTGCGGGCAGAGGTGGCCGACTTAGAAGCTGCCGGAGCCGTAATGGTACAGGTGGACGAGCCAGCGCTGCGGGAGGGTCTACCCTTGAAAAAAGAGCGCTGGCCGGAGTACTTAAGCTGGGCGGTGGAGGCCTTCCGACTGGCTACCGCTGGCGCCAAGCCCGAAACCCAGATCCACACTCACATGTGCTACTCGGAGTTCGGGGACATCATCGAGCACATCGAGCGGCTGGACGCCGACGTTCTCTCGATCGAAAACAGCCGCAGCAGCAACAAAACCTTGCTGCAGATCGCCCAAGCGGGCTATCGCCACCAGGTGGGCAACGGCGTTTACGACGTCCACAGCCCGGCGGTGCCCGACACCGAGCAGATTCTCCAGCAACTGCGCCTGGGAGTGGCCCACTTGCCGCTAGAACAAACCTGGGTCAACCCCGACTGCGGCCTAAAAACCCGCCGCTGGGAGGAGGTGATCCCTGCCCTGAGGAACATGGTGGCAGCCACTCAGCGCCTAAGGGAGGAGCTCCAGGCCACCTAGCCCCCGGCGAGATCCCTCAGGCCAACGCTCCCTCCGCCGGCAACCGACCATTTGGGGCTACGACAGCCCCAGCCCGCCTGGCGGCTGGCCAATAGGGCAAGATGGAATTGTCTCGTCACTCCGCTGGATCGACAGACCCAGGGAGGGATCCCTTGCTTGCCCCCTTGCCACCGAAGGAACGATAATCGTCGTCGTCTCCAGCCATATTGACATCATTCTGATGAATCCGACACTTTGGGTTTTTTGGGGCCTAGTCCTGCTGCTGGCCGTGGGCCTGGCAGCCTACCTGCTAACCGCCCGCAAGTACCGATCTCCTGAATCGGTAGCCCGCGCCTACGACGAGTGGACCCGCGATGGGATCCTGGAGTTCTACTGGGGCGAGCACATTCACCTCGGCCACTACGGATCCCCGCCGCGGCGGAAGAACTTCATCCAAGCCAAGTACGACTTTGTCCACGAGATGGTGCGCTGGGGCGGGCTGGATCGGCTGCCGCCGGGGACGACGGTGCTGGATGTAGGTTGCGGCATCGGCGGTAGTTGTCGCCTCTTGGCCCGCGACTACGGCTTTGTCGTAACCGGCATCACCATCAGCCCGCAGCAGGTGCAGCGGGCCCAAGAGCTCACCCCCCCCGATCTCCCTGTCCGGTTTCAGGTAGCGGATGCCCTCAATCTGCCCTTTCCCGACGCCAGCTTTGATGTGGTCTGGTCCATCGAAGCGGGGCCCCACATGCCGGACAAGGCCCGCTACGCCAGCGAGATGCTGCGGGTGCTCAAGCCGGGAGGCATCTTGGTAGTGGCGGACTGGAACCAGCGGGACGACCGTCAAAAGCCCCTCAACTTCTGGGAGCGGCTGGTGATGCGGCAGTTGTTGGATCAGTGGTCGCACCCCGCTTTTTCCAGCATCGAGGGGTTTGCTGAACAGTTGCAAGCCACCGGGCTGGTGGAAGGGCAGGTGGAAACCGCCGACTGGACGCAAGAGACCCTTCCTTCTTGGCTGGATTCCATCTGGCAGGGCATTGTCCGTCCCGAGGGCTTGCTGAAGTTTGGCTTGGTAGGCTTGATTAAGTCGCTGCGGGAGGTGCCCACCTTCTTGCTCATGCGCCTGGCCTTCGGCACTGGCCTCTGCCGCTTTGGCATGTTCCGGGCGGTGCGGGCCGCCACGCCGGCAAACTCCGCCTCCCCAGAAGTAGTTGGCTACAGCACCCAATAAAAGACAATGACGCTCCTTGCTCCCCCTCCGGAGACTCTGGACGCCCTCTACGACGTGATCATCGTTGGCGGCGGCATTGCGGGCTTAACCCTAGCTTGTGCCCTGCAGGGATCCGGCCTGCGCTTGGCCCTCATTGAGGCCCAGTCGGCTGAGGCAGTCAGGCAGCGCCCCTTGGCCTATGCCCTTTCGCCGCTCTCGATCCGCATCTTTCGGGCCATCGGGGTGTGGGAGGCGCTGGCTCCCCACATCACACCCTTTGCCCAGGTGATTCTGACCGACGCCAACGCTCCCCAGCGGGTGACGTTTAGGCCGGAGGATGTGGGGGAAACGGCAGTTTTCTACTGTGGTGAACATGGCTGGCTGCAGCAGATGCTCCAGGAGCGGGTGGCTGCGGATCCCCAGATCACCTGCTACTACGAAGCCAGGGTGGAGAGGGTCACTTATGGAAAGGCCGCGGCTGAGGTGGAGCTGGAAACGACCCAAGGCCGACGCCGGCTGGCCGCCTCCCTGGTGGTGGCTGCTGACGGCCTGCGCTCCCAGGTGCGCCAGGGGGCAGGGATCCCTAGCGACGGCTGGGACTACTGGCAGTCGTGTATCACCGCCCTGGTGGCCCCTGCCCAAGATCACCAAAACATTGCCTACGAACGCTTCTGGCCTGCTGGCCCCTTCGCCATCCTGCCCCTGCCCGGCAATCGCTGCCAAGTGGTCTGGATCCTGCCCCATGAGCAGGCCAAGGCTACCCTGGCGCTCCCCCAGGCTGACTTCTTGGCCGAGATGCAGCGCTACTACGGCGTCCAGGGCGGCTGCCTTACCTTGCTGAACCCGCCCCAAGTCTTCCCGGCCCGTCTGCGCCAGAGCCGCCGCTACTATCAGCACCGCCTGGCCTTGGTGGGGGATGCAGCTCACCACTGCCATCCAGTGGCGGGCCAAGGGCTAAACCTCGGTATCCGCGATGCCGCTGCCTTGGCCCAGGTGCTGCTGGAGGCCTATAGACGGCACGAGGATTTGGGGGATGTCAAAGTCCTACGGCGCTACGGCCGCCGGCGCCGCTGGGAAAACTGGCTGGTGCTGCTCTTTACGGATCTACTGACCCGCACCTTCTCCAACTCCTACTGGCCCCTAGTGGTCTTGCGGCGCTTGGTCTTGCAAGGAATGATCCTCTTCCCACCGCTGCGGCGCTTTTTGCTGCGCCTGATGACTGGCCTCTGGGGAAGCTCTCCCTACAGCCCCAGTTCCTCCTTGGCCTTTTGAGCTGCCCAAAGCACCTCCGCATCGGCAGCCGCTGACCAGTCGGGATCGGCGATCTGGGCGTAGAACTTTTCGTCATAGGGGCGAGTTTGCACCACCACCGGCATGGGCACGGCGTGGCCGAGGATCAGGGCCTGCTGTTTGGAATCCAACTTGGCCAGCACCGTTTTCAAGTTCTGGCTGCCCGCTATCCCTGTAAAGACAGCGTCGATATCCTGCTCGTCGTTGAGGAGGGCCGTGATGCGGGTGCCCAACTGCGACATCACCTCGCTGTCGATACTGGAAGGGCGCTGATCCACCACCAGCAGTGTCACAAAGTACTTGCGCATCTCGCGGGCAATGGTGCCGAAAATGGTCTGCTTGGCTGCCCGCGGATCCAGAAAGCGGTGCGCTTCCTCGATGGTGATGCACAGTTGCCGGGGCCGGTCAAGGGGATTTTTGGACTGCAGGTACCGCTCCGTCTGCTGCACATAGGCCTGGTGGATGCGGCGGGTGATGACGTTGGCTGCCAACATGTAGGAGAGCAGGTTGGACTGGGATCCGAACTCGATGACCACGTGGATGCCGCGGCTGAGGGCCTCCAAGATCTCGCCGATGTAGTTGTGGGGCAAGCTGTTGCGGATGTACTTGAGGTCGTCGAGGCGGGTCAGCTTGCGCTGCAGGGCCAGGATCGAGGCCTTGTTGCCCATCTTCTGTTCGCAAAACTCTTGAACCTCGGCGTTGGAGAGGCTCAAGAGCCGGCTGATCCAGTCGCGGCCAAACTCGTTGCGCAGGATAATGGCGTTTTCCAGGCTGGCCTCGGAGAGGTTGAGCTCCTCCGCCAACAGGGCCAGATCTTCCACCTCGATCTGGTTGTAGGCAATAAACAGTTCGCGGGCATCCCGCACCCCTCGCCGCCGGGTGGAATCGGGATCCAAGGTATAGATTTGTACCTGGCCGGGGAAGAGCTGCCGCAGCCCCTTGACAGTGGTGGCCTGCCTATCCTCGCTGGCCGCCTCCCAGCCATACTCAGAGTGCATATCAAAAATTAGGTTCACCGCCGCCCGTTTGCGGATGATGCCCGCCAGGAGCAGGCGGGCCAGGAAGGATTTGCCGGTGCCGGACTTGCCGAAAATGCCGTTGCTGCGCTCCACCCAGCGATCCAAATCCAGACAAATGGGCACCGCCATGTCCAGAGGCTGACCGATGGCAAAGTTGCGCCGAGTGGGGTCGTCTTCCCAGCCGAAGACGGTGCGAAAGTCCAGCTCCCGCGCCTCGTACACCTGGGAAAAGTGGGCCGGCACTGTTTTCACCGGCAGCAGCTCCATCGCCTCAGCACCAGGAAGGGCTGGGCCGCCATCTTCTAGCCGGTTGGGATCAATGAGGGGGTACAGCCTTTCCCCTTCCGTCTGCCGCGGCACCAACATCAGCATTGGCGTGAGGGCGATAACCCCGTAGGTGCCGGTACCCGCCAGCACCTCCTGCAGCAGGGTCTCTTCCGGGCGGGGGGGGTTGACCAGGATCTGGGGGTTGCTGGTTGCTAACGTAACGTCGGTGAGCAGGCCAAAGAAGCGGTGGCGCTCCCCTTGAATGACCACAAACTTGCCCACCCGCAGGTCTTCTACCGAAACGCCAGGGTTGAGGCGAGCTTCCAAGCCCCGACTCAGGGATCCCTGAATCACCGTGGCCAAAGGTTGGGAAGCGGTCATGGCGGTGAGACTAGTTCTAGGCACGGGCGCTGGTGCGGGGGGCGCCATCCTGCACAATCCAGGTGCGGACAATCTCCACCTCCTCCGGCGTCCAAAAGCCCAGACGGGAGAGGGGCAGCCCACGGGCTTGGATGTAGGCAATCTCGGGGGATCCGCCGCGGGCTTGAGGGCGGTTGGGGTTGTTGGCGTTGAGAAGGGTGGCGTGGCGGCGGGTCCAGCGGGGAGCGATCAACTCGCTGTTGGGATCCCCTGGCTTGACGTAGGCCAGAACCGCCTCGTAGCTATCCAGCAACTGGGTGCGCTGTCGCCCCGCCGGCTGGTGACAGCCAACACAACTGGCCTCCAGCAGCGGTTTGATGTCCCGCTCGTCAGTAAACTGCAGCTCGGTGCGAAAGCGCAGTTGGATGGCCTGCTCCAGCGGCAGCCCCTCCTGGGGGGCAAGCGTAAGGGTGTAGTCGGTGCTGAAGCGCAAGGGATCTCGAGGCTTAAGCAACAACTCGTCTCCCTGCACGTCGAAAACGACCGCTGCCGGCGGCTCCAACTGAACCACCAGCCGTTGTAGATTGGGATCCAGTGGCCGATTGAATTGCAGCCGTAGGATCCCGTCCCCAAAAACGTCCTGCTGCTCAGGAGCTGGCTGCGAGGAGACCCACTGCAGCGGCGCATTTGACTGCGACTCAACCTGCAGATGAGGCTGGACGGCCCAAAACACCACTGCCAACACCACCAATCCCACCCAAGTTTGCCAGCGGCGAGCCAGGTTCTGTGCAGTTGAAGTGTACATTGCCGCCGCCCTCATGAACTTTAACTTTTGTCAGAATAACGAAGCCCTCTGTGCTTTAGCCATCAATTGATACCTATTGATACAGACAGCTAGGGATCCTCAACGAATACGAGGATCCCTTGTCTGCCTAAAAGCAGTATGACGATGGAGGGAAAGAAGCATCTCGCCCTTCCCTAACCATCGAGGGCTTTACCCAAGCTGAAACGCTGTTATCAGCAGAGAGAACCTCGACAAGGCAGGCGACAGGAAATCAGTCGATGCGCTCTAGCTTGATGTTGTGGTGGCCCAACTTGATCTCGAACTGATCCCCGGGCTTGAGGCCCATCTTCTTGGTGTAGGCAGCTCCGATGAGGAGGTTGCCATTCTTGTGAACCGAAACGCGGTAAGTCGGAGCCCGACCGCGGGAACCGTTCTCATCACTAGCATCGAGATCCACACCGACTGCCTTCAGCAAGGCGTTGTTGAACTGCATCAGATTCACTCGCTCCTGACCATTCTTGGTATAGGTGACGTAGCCACAGGCGCGAGCTTTTTCCTTGCGATCCGCATTTCCCATCGAAGTTACCTTGTCGAGGAGCTCTTGGCCAGTGAGTGGTTTTGGTTTACCGGTCGTAGTCATATCAAGATGGTTCAAGGACAACAGTTAGTGTAGCCAAAAACAAATAGCGATTGCAATAGAGTTGCCTTCAACTCTTTCTTATTAGAGGGGATAAGTTCGGCAACCGGAATGGGATCTGAAGAGGCGAGTGCGCAAAACAGCGGTAGTGAATTCCCTCTGCGGAACAGAACCTGTAGAGTCGAGGTCGGACTTTCGCAAAGAGGGGTTCTCCCCAGGCAAGCCATAGGCTCGTAAGTGCTGTTCTCAGCGGGCTTTGCAGCCCGAGCGCTAGCACCTTTGGGCGAGGGATTCCTGTTGGGTCACTGGTAGGAGGCAAAAGCAGGGAAACTGGAAACAAGGCTGTTTGAGTGTTCTCTGGTATGGATCCCTTTTGGTCGGGGCGGCGTCTGCTGGTTGGGGTGAGTGGGGGAATTGCTGCCTACAAAACGGCGGCTTTGGTATCTGCTCTGGCCCAGCAGGGGGCAGAGGTGAGGGTGGTTTTGACGAAAGCTGCAGAACAGTTTATCTCCCCGCTGACATTTGCCACCGTGTCTCGCCAGCCAGCTTTTACAGATGCCGAGTTTTGGCAAGCCACGCGGGGACGACCGCTGCACATCGAGCTGGGGGAATGGGCCGAAGCTTGTCTCATTGCCCCCTTATCGGCCAACACCTTGGGCAAGGTGGCCCAGGGGCTGGCGGACAATTTGCTCACCAATGTGGTTTTGGCTTGCCACTGTCCGGTGGCCCTGGCACCGGCCATGAATACTCACATGTGGAAGGCTGAAGCAGTGGCCGAGAATTGGCAGCGGCTGCAGCGGGATCCCCGCTTTTGGGCCTTGCCCACTGCCAGTGGCCGCCTGGCCTGTGATGCGGTGGGGGAAGGGCGTATGTTGGAGCCAGAGGCGCTGCAGGAGTATGTGCGGGCTCTGCTCTGGACAGGGGGAAAAAAAGACTGGCAGGGTAAGCGGCTATTGGTGACGGCGGGGGGAACGCGCGAGCCCATTGACGCGGTGCGTTTTATCGGCAACCCGGCCAGTGGGCGGATGGGGGTGGCGCTGGCAGTGGCAGCGGCCTGCCGGGGGGCCAACGTCACGCTGGTGCATGGGCCGCTGGGGATCTCCTTTGATCCAGCACCCTTCGCCATTCGGGCCGTGCCGGTGGAGACGGCAGCCCAACTGGAGAGAGTTTTGCAGGCGGAGTTTCCCCAGGCCGATCTCTTGTGGATGGCTGCCGCTGTGGGGGATGTGCGCCCCGCCCAGGTTTACGCGGGGAAGCTGCCAAAAGGCGAACTGCCCCAGATGCTGCCCTTAGAACCCGTCCCTGACCTGGTGGCAGCTTTGGCCCGCCACAGACGTGCTGGCCAGCGCCTCATCGGCTTTGCCGCCCAAAGTGGGGATCCCCTCCCCCCGGCCAAGGAGAAGCTGCAGCAGAAAGGGCTGGATGCCATTGTGGCTAACCCCATCGACCAACCGGACAGTGGCTTTGGCAGCAGCCACAACCAAGGCTACTGGATCCCGCGGCAGGGCAGCCCGGAACTGCTCCCGTTGACCACCAAACCGGCCCTGGCTCACCGGCTGCTGGATCTGGCCCTGCACCTGGGCTGACTTCCATACCGCGATAACGCTCCCGGCCAAAATCAGGTACCTTTGAGGCTAAGCGCAGAGGGATCCGATGGCGATCATCGTTTTGAAAGCCTGGTATTTGGATTCGGTGTTGTCTGCCTCCCAAGTTCAACAGCGAGCCCCTGACTTGCGCCTAAGCCGTACTGGCCTGCTGAAAACGGCGATGCGAGCCGATTTCCTCGACGATGTGGAGCAGGTGAAGGCCTCTGTCTGGTGGCAACGCTACTTGGAAGGGGAGCTGGTGGAGTTTTACATCGAGGGCAGCGGTGCCTATAGCATCTCCAACCTCGATCTGATCAGCCGCGAGATCTACTTCAACAAGCGGGCCACCCTGAACATGACGGAGCCGGCCATCTACTTCTGCGGCCAAGCGGATTATCCCGACTCCAGCGCCACGCTGCACCAAGCGTTGCAGGCGGTGGTGGAGACCATTAACCGCCATCACCAGCCGGTTCTTCCGCTGCAACTGCAGGGATCCCCGCCCGCTGACAGCGAGACACCTCTAATCGACGCAGCGCTGATTCGCAAGCTCAAGCATGCGCTGCTGGTGGTGGCCGATGTCACCCCGGTGCAGGTGAATGGCCGAGGGCGCCCCTTGCCCAGTCCCCAGGTCTGTCTGGAGTTGGGCTATGCCCTGCAAGCGAAGCGCCCCGAGCAACTGCTGCTGGTGCAACTGCCCCGGGACGGCATCGAGGGATCCTTCCCCTTCGGGGTGGAGGGCAGCAGCTTTTTGAAAATCGGCGATCCGCAGCGCCTGCTGGATCAACTGGAAGCTGAGATCCTCCGCCTGCTGCAGCGCCATCGAGTCATCTCCCTCTAATGGCAGCACCTACCCAAGCCTCCCTGGCAGCAGCTAGACTGCTTTGGAGGGCCGCCTGCTCTGTCCATCGACCTAAAGGCGGCTCTTGTCTTGGGCAGAGCCTTCTTTCCCCACAGTCAGACGGCTGCAGCCGCCGCCACACTTCGGAAACTCTCTATCAGCCTCTACTTCCCTGGAACTATGACCCTGGCCGATGCAAATTCTCTGGGTTCTCCGGATCGCTCTGCAGCAGGTTGGCAGAGAGGTTTGAACGGCCTGATGTTCCTGCTGCTGGCGGGAGTTCCTCTATCTTGGGTGGGGCACTTCCGAGGCTGGGATCCCAATTGGGTCTTCCTCTGTGCCGCTTTGGCAGTGGTGGCCTTGGCCAAGTTTATCGGTCAGGCCACGGAGGAAATCGCTGCCTTGACCGGGCCGACCATCGGGGGGCTGATCAACGCCACCTTTGGCAACGCCACCGAGCTAATCATTGGCCTGGTGGCGCTGCGGGCAGGGCTGGTGGAGGTGGTGAAAGCCTCGATCACCGGCTCGATCATCAGCAACCTGCTGCTGGTGGCCGGGCTGGCCATGTTTTTGGGCGGCATCAAGTTTCGCGAGCAAAGCTTTCGGCCCGAGGTGGCCCGCATGAACGCCTCGGTGATGAACCTGGCGGTGGTGGCCTTGATCTTGCCCAGTGTGGTGACCTATGCCGACGCCAACTTGGGAGCGCTCTCCATCCAAGAGCTCTCCACGGCGGTGGCCTTGGTGCTGATCGGGGTTTATGGCCTCACTTTGCTGTTTTCCCTCAAAACCCACAGCTACCTTTACACCATTCACGAGGCAGAAGCGGCAGAACATGAAGCCGCTGCCCGCCTTGCTCCCAATCCAGTTTTGCAGGCAGAAGGATCCATTCCCCAGGTGTTGACGGCCCCGCCCGAGCAGCCTGGGCTATGGCCTTGGGTGTTGGCCCTTTTGGGGCTGACGGTATTGGTGGCTCTTGAGTCGGAGTTGCTGGTGGACACCTTGGAGGCTGCCCTAGAACGCTTGCACATGACACCGCTGTTTATGGGGGTGATCTTGTTGCCGATCATCGGCAATGCAGCCGAACATGCGACGGCAATCACGGTGGCCATGAAAGACAAGATGGATCTCTCCTTTTCAGTATCTCTGGGCTCGACGATGCAAATTGCCCTGTTCGTGGCGCCCCTGCTGGTGCTGGCCGGCGACCTGCTGGGCCAGCCGATGAACTTTAACTTCGGCACAGTGGAGCTGGTGGCGATCGCCGTCTCGGTGTTGCTGGTCAACTCCGTCAGCAGCGACGGCCGCTCCAACTGGCTGGAGGGGCTGTTGCTCTTGGCCACCTATGCCATTCTCGGCATTGCTTTCTTCTTCTTAGATTGATGGGAAGAACTTCAGCATCGGCTCATGCCGCACAATCTGCAAGCTTCAAGTAGATCGAGGCGGAGAACAGCGGGATCCCTGCTTTGGCCGCTCCTTTTCGGCACGTCCCTCGCCCTATCCCCGGCCATCGAGCCGGCATGGGGTCAGGAAACTTCTCAAAACAACGGCACCGCCTCCAACCGGCCTTTGCTCAACCCCTTACATGCTCTGGAAGAGCTGCGGCAGGCGCTCAGCCTGCCCACCGCCTCCATCCAAACGGAGGCCGTGACGCTGGATGGACGGCGGCTGTTTTTGGTCGCCGCACCGCAGGGGGATCCCGGCAGCGTGCCGCCGGTGTCGCAGCGGGCCCGCTCCATCGAACAAACCCTGCGCCAGTTGGCCCAGTCGGGCTTCGACCCAGAAACGTTGCAGGTGGAGGTCGTCCTCGACAGCCAAACCAACCAGCCGGTGATCCGGGTGAATGGGCGACATTTGATGACCATCACCTCTCTGGACGCTCAGCTTCAGGGCAGCCAGCCGATGGATTGGGCTGAACAGGTGGCGGGCATTGTCGAGGAGGCCCTGCGCACCTGGCAGCGAGAACGGCAGCCTCAATTTTTGCGCCGCCAAGCCCTGATAGCCCTCGCCATTCTGGCAGCAGCGGGGAGCCTGAGCCGGCTTTGTCAGCGAGAACGACGACGGCTGCAGCAAAAACGCGATGCCCTGCAGGCGGAGTACCAGGCCATCCAAGCAGAGGTGCAGGAGCGCCTCCAGGGGGAGCCAGGCGCGGATCCCGTCTTGGTTGAACAACAGGCAGGGCGCAAACGGCAGGCATCCTATTTGGAGCTGCAAATTCGTCTGCTGCGCCTGGTGCAGGTTGGCCTGTGGACGGGCGGCGTTGGGGTGAGTTTGGGCCTTTTCCCCCAAACACGCCCCTTGCAAACGTTTCTCCTGGTCTCGCTGCGCGGCCCTCTGCTGCGCTTGGCAGGGGTGGGCCTGGCGACTTATGGCAGTGTTTGGCTGAGCAGCCTGCTGCTGGACGGCCTCTTCGCCGCCTTGCGCCAAGAGCAGTGGCAAAATGCCCCCACCTATCGCCTCAGCAAACGCCTCAGCACCTTTGCCAGTGTCTCCAAAGGAGTGACAGCCACCGCGCTGGTTTTGCTGGGATCCCTGGTCGGCTTGGCCTCAGTGGGGGTGAATATCGGCCCTTTGGTGGCCAGCCTGGGCTTCATCGGGCTGGGGATTTCCCTGGCTGCCCAGGATTTGATCAAAGACGTGATCAACGGGCTGTTGATTTTGCTGGAAGACCAATTTGCCGAAGGAGATGTGATCGTGGTAGACGGGCGGAGCGGCCTGGTGGAACACATGGATCTGCGGCTAACCCAGTTGCGCAACACCGAAGGCAGCCTGATCTCCATTCCCAACAGCGCCATTCGGGTGGTGGAGAACCTCTCCAACGGCTGGTCGCGGGTGGATTTGGGGATCGTGATCGCCTACGAAAACGACCTGGAACAGGCGATCCGCATCACCGAGCAGGTGGCGCTCCAGATGTACCGGGAGCCGGCTTGGCGGGACAAAATCCTCGAGCCCCCGGAGATGCACGGCGTCGATGACCTGGGGGAGCGGGGGATCACCCTGCGCATCTGGATCAAAGTGCAGCCCCTACAGCAGTGGCGGGTGGCGCGGGAATATCGCCGTCGCCTCAAGCATGCCTTCGACCAAGCCGGGATCCGGATTCCGTTTCCGCAACAAACCCTCTGGTTCCACAGCCCCTTGGAGATGCGCATCCAGGGCCTCAGCCCAGAGGAGACCCACCGCCTGCTGCGCCTGATGGAGTCGCGGCTCGAGGCTCGTCCACGGGAAAGAGATCCTGACCCAGAAGACCTCACAGACCAGGTTCCTGCCGAGGGTCTTCATCGCCCTTAGCCGCCCAGCCGGCCTGCAGTGGCGACAGGGCCAAAGCTACTCGTCGCCGATGATTTCCGGCTCGGTCAGTTCATCCGACATCTCGATGATGGCGCGGCGAATGGGCTTCATCCAGCCCTCTTCCACATCGTTGGGATCATCGTAGCGGCGACGCTTGGCCCGATTGGCCACCTGCACCGTGATGCGATAGCGGTTTTTGGAAGCGTTAATTAACGCCTCTACCCGACGCATCAGCTCGTCGTTGTCGATGCCCAAGTGAGGGTTGCGCAAGGTCATTGTCGGAGTCCTGCCTTGTCGGTTTTGTTACCAAGTAACCTTTTATCCTAGCAAACCTCTCGGCAGCTCATAAGGGCCTCAGCCCGGCCCAGGGTGAGGGATCCCCAATCAAAACCAACGTCCCACCGACTTGCGCACCGCAATCAAGCTGCTGCTGGTGCCCAGAAAAACCCCCATCCCCAGCAACAGCAGCAGCAGAAACCAAAACTCTCCCTGGCCGGGATCGGCCTGCACTACCTTGAGGAAGGGCAGCGCAATCAACCGATCCAGCGCCTCCTGCAGCAACTGTCGGGATCCCAGAACCAAGCCCCAAGCCCCTAGCGCGCTGACTACCCCGAACAGGCAGCCCTGCAAAATAAAGGGCAAGTAAATCCAGGTCGCCGTCGCCCCCACCAGTTGCATCACCTCAATCTCCCGGCGCCGCGCCATGACAACCAGGCGAATGGTGGTGGTGATCACAGCCACTGCTGTCAGGGCCAACACCCCGGTGATGCTCAGGGATCCCAGACGTAGCACCTCCTGGATTTGGGCCAGTTGCTCCACAATGCGGCTGCCGTAGTACACCTCGTCTACCCCTTCCAATTGGCGAATCTGTGCCGCCACCTCCCCCAGGGCTCCGGCAGAATCGGCTTTGACCCGCAGGGCATCCACCAAAGGGTTCTCCCCCAACTGAGTCTCCAGGGCCGCCTCATCCTGGATCCCCATCTCCAGCAAAAGGTCGCGCCAAGCTTGCTCTTTGGTGATGACCCTCACCTCCGCCACATGAGGCAGTTGGGCAACTTGGGGTTGCAAATCCACCCCCCGGCCTTCCGGCTCTAGATAGACGGAGATCTCCAGTTGCCCCCCCAGAGACTGGACTGTTGCATCCACCCCCCAAGACAGCTCAACGCCGATTCCCACCAGAAACAGCAACACCAACAGGGTGCTCACCGCCGCCCAGTTTAGCCAGCCTCCCCGCCGCAACCCCAAAAAAGTTTCCTGCAGGAGGTAGCGGATTTTGTTGAGAAATCGGGAGAGAGATTGCATGCTGTTTACCGCCCAACACTGCCAGTAAACCCAATCTTCAGGATTCCCACCCTATGCAGCGCCTCAGCGCAGATCATACAGGCGTCCTCCTTCCAGGCGCACCACCCGGTGACCCGCCCGCTCCACCAGATAGGGGTCGTGGCTGGTCATGAGGATCGTCACGCCAAAGGAATTGAGCCGCTCCAGGATCTGCAGAACCAAGAGCGAGTTTTCCCGATCCAGATTTCCCGTTGGCTCGTCCGCCAGCAACAAGACGGGCATGTTGACAATGGCGCGGGCCAAGCTGAGGCGCTGTTGCTCCCCTCCCGAAAGCTCGTGGGGGAAGTGATCCCGCTTCTCGGTCAGCCCCACCATCTTCAAAGTTGGCCCCAGGCGGCGGTGGATCTCTGCTGGGGAAAGTCCCTGGGCCCGCAGCACAAAGGCCACATTTTCCGCCAGGGTGCGATTGGCCAAGAGGCGATAGTCTTGAAAAACCACCCCCAAGCGCCGCCGCAACATTGCCAGAGGGCGGGGCGGGATGCAGTAGGGCCGCCGCCGACCTTCCGAAGAAAACAGACACACCTGATCCACTATCACCGTGCCCTCGGTGGCCTGTTCGGCCCCGTAGAGCAGCCGTAGCAGGGTGGACTTGCCTGCCCCCGACACTCCGGTTACGAACACAAACTCGCCGCGGCGCACCTCTAGGTTCACATCTCGGAAAACCCAGTTGCCGTTGGGAAAGACCTTGCTCACCCCCTGCAACGACACCATGCTCTCAGCGCTACCTGGGGCCGGCAGGGATCCGGGCTGGGGCTTGGGGTAGAGGCCCAAGGTGGTTTCTGGGTCGGTTGGGGCGGGGAGGGAGGGGTTGGGGGTTGTACCAGCCCAAGGGTGAAGGCGAGGAGCGTAGCCAGTGTGCTGACCAAGCATCATGGTAAAACGCTTAGACAGAAGAGAACGAGTGGAGCTGCCAGGCTAGGAGCGCGAGGGAGAAGAGGGATCCCACAGCACCCGCCAGGCAAACCTGGGCAAAGCCAACATGCGTCGCCAGCGCCAGGGTTCCTGATAGAGACGATACAACCATTCCAGGTGATGGTCACGCCACCAGCGGGGGGCCCGTCGTTTTTGCCCAGCCCAAATGTCGAAGCTGCCCCCCACCCCCATCCAGATGGCCTGGGGCAGAAGGGCCCGCCGCTGGCGGATCCACAGCTCCTGTCGCGGGGATCCCAGCCCCACCCACACCAGTTGGGGTTGAATTTTTTGGAGAGCTTGCAGCAGTTTTTCCTCTTCGGCGCCAGAGAAGTAGCCGTGATGGCCCCAAATGGACAGAGAGGGAAAGCGAGCTTGCCACTGCTGAACCGCTGCCCGGTTGACTTCCGGCCTTCCTCCCACCAAGGCCAAGCGCCACCTCCGTTCTGCTGCCCGCGAGATCAAAGCTTCAGCCAACTCGATCCCTGGCACCCGCTGGACACGGATCCCCTGCCGCCGCAAGGCCCACACCACCCCAATGCCGTCTGGGATCACCAGCTCAGCCTCCTGCAGCACTTGGGCAAAGGCCGGATCCTGCTGCGCCTGCATGATCATCTCCGGGTTGCAGGTGACCACCTGGGCACCCTGGCCCTGGCTGATGCGGGCTTCAATCCAGGCGGTATAGCTCTGCAGATGGGCTTCCGGCAGGGCTAGGTGCAGGTTGACGCCCAAAAGGGGGTAAGTTACCAATGACATTGCCACAGGCCTAGGGAGAGAACTTGCTTCCCCATCCAAATTGTGCCAACAAAAAAGAGCGCCATCCTTCGGGGTGAGACCAAAAACACCGGCCAGGGATCCCCATGCTCTCCGAACAGCCTTCTCCAAGCGTCTTGGCCCCCCGCGAGGGGCGCTGGCTCTGGCAGGGCCAGTCCATCCGCTACCAACAGGCGGGATCCGCTGGCCCAGCAGTGGTGCTTATCCACGGTTTTGGGGCCAGCAGTGACCACTGGCGGAAAAATTTGCCGGAGCTGGGGCGGCACTGCCGCGTGTACGCCCTGGATCTGCTGGGGTTTGGGGGATCCGCCAAGCCCTTGCCAGGATCCCCTTTCCCCTACACCTTTGAAACCTGGGGCGCCCAGGTGGCCGATTTTGGGCGGGAGGTGGTGGGGGAGCCAGCTTATCTAGTGGGCAACTCCATTGGTTGCATTGTGGCCTTGCAGGCAGCTGTTTTGCAGCCAGGCCAGGTCTTGGGGGTGGCGATGTTGGATCCCTCGCTGCGGCTGTTGCACGAGCGCAAGCGTCGCCAGATCTCTTGGCTGCGCCGCCGAACCACTCCCCTCATCCAGTCCTTGCTAGGGTGGCCCCCTTTTGGGCGGTTTTTCTTTGCCCAAATAGCCCAGCCCCGGGCCATTCGCAACATCCTCCTCCAAGCCTATGGGCGCAAGGAGGCGGTTACGGAAGACCTGGTGCAGCTTTTGCTGCGACCGGCCCTCGATCCGGGGGCGGCAGAGGTTTTCTTGGCCTTTGTGCGCTACTCCCAGGGGCCCTTGGCCGAAGATCTCCTGCCCCAGGTCACCTGCCCCGTCCTCATCCTCTGGGGAGAGGCGGATCCCTGGGAGCCCATTGCTCTAGGGCGGGCCTTGGCCGAGTTCCCCTGCGTGGTGGGGTTCATCCCCCTGCCGGGAGTTGGCCACTGCCCCCAAGACGAGGCCCCGGAGCTGGTCAACCCACTGCTGCTGGCTTGGATCCGGGATCCCACCCGAAAACCTGAGCTCAGGATCCCCTAGCAGCGCCTCTCCCAGAGGAGGGAAGTTGGAATTGGCCTAACTTTTCTCGCAAGGGGGGAGGTCTGGGTTCTCCCGCCTAAGAGCGACCGAGGTGCTCCAGTTGCTCCAGGTTGGGGCCGCTCAGCCGGAAGGCCTGGCCAAACCCCTGAATGAAGCTGCCGCCAGTGGGGGTGATCTGGCAGAAGTGGAAGTCCGCTAGGCCCAGGATCATCTCGGCTATCTCGTACTTGGCACGATAAAGAGCCTCGAACCCCTTGGCTTGAGCTTCCTCGCGGCTGAGGAACTGGGCTTTTCCGCTCACCATCACCCGCGGCAAAGCGTGGTTGCTGCGGGGATCCCCCGGCGTGGGCGGCTCGTGGATGAGCAGGCTGGCTCGCGGATCCGCCCGCAAAGCCTGGGTGTGGGCAGAAAGGTCGCTGATGACAATGGCAAAGCGCAAGGGATCCCACTGCACCACAAAGGGCACCAACGACACTGCTGGGGAGCCCTGATCCAGCACTGCTAAGCTGGCCACCGGCTGGCCCTCCAGCAGCGCCTTCAACTTTTCCTGCACCGACATCGCTTTTTCTCCCATTGCCCCTGCTATTATCCCCAAGCCCCCCTCGCTTGAGAAGGGCTGGATCCCTGGGATAATATCCATTGCCCGTTTGAGCAGCCCGCACCACCGGGAGCAACATTTTTCGACCTTTTTCAACCCTATCGACGTCGATACATCCCAATGTATTGTGACTATCTTGTTCAGATCCTCACGGCTCGCGTTTACGACGTCGCCCAAGAAACCCCCCTGGAGCCGGCTTTTAACCTCTCCCGCCGCCTGAACAACCAGGTCTGGCTCAAGCGGGAAGATCTGCAGCCGGTTTTCTCCTTCAAGCTGCGGGGGGCCTACAACAAGATGGCCCACCTACCCTCGGAGCAACTGGCCCAAGGAGTCATCGCGGCTTCTGCCGGCAACCACGCCCAAGGGGTGGCCCTGGCAGCGCAGCGACTGGGCACCCACGCGGTCATTGTGATGCCCGTCACCACCCCCCAGGTGAAGATAGAGGCGGTGCGGGCGCGGGGGGCCCAGGTGGTCTTGCACGGCGACACCTTCGACGACGCCTACGCCTACGCGCGGCAACTGGAAGCTGAAAAGAGCTTGACCTTCATCCATCCCTTCGACGATCCCTTGGTGATTGCCGGCCAGGGCACCATCGGCATGGAGATCCTGCGCCAGTATCAACAGCCCATCCACGCCATCTTCGTCGCCGTTGGCGGGGGCGGCCTGATCTCGGGCATCGCCGCCTACGTCAAGCGCCTGCGCCCGGAGATCAAAATCATCGGGGTAGAACCACTGGACGCCGACGCCATGTACCGCTCCCTACGAGCTGGCCGAAGGGTGCGCCTCTCCCAGGTAGGCCTGTTTGCTGATGGGGTGGCGGTGCGAGAGGTGGGGGAAGAAACCTTCCGCCTCTGTCAGCAGTACGTGGACGAGATCCTCTTGGTGAGCACCGACGACACCTGTGCCGCCATCAAGGATGTCTTTGAAGATACCCGCTCTATTTTGGAGCCCGCCGGCGCCTTGGCCATTGCCGGCCTCAAAGCCTACGTCAGCCGCACCGGCATCCAGGGACAGACCCTGGTGGCGGTGGCCAGCGGGGCCAATATGAACTTCGACCGCCTGCGCTTTGTGGCCGAGCGAGCCGAGATCGGCGAACAGCGGGAGGCCATTTTCGCCGTCACCATCCCCGAAGAGCGGGGCAGCTTGCGCCGGTTCTGCGCCCACATCGGCCAGCGCAACCTCACCGAGTTCAACTACCGCATCGCCGATACCCAAGAAGCTCACATCTTTGTCGGCCTACAGGTGCGGGATCGGGCCGATGCCCAGGCAGCGGCCCTGGATCTGGAGCGGGCTGGCTTTAAGACCTTGGATCTCACCGACGACGAGCTGGCCAAGCTGCATCTACGCCACATGGTGGGGGGGCGCTCCCCCTTGGCCGAGAACGAGCTGCTCTACCGCTTCGAGTTCCCGGAGCGGCCCGGGGCCCTAATGCAGTTCTTGTCTTGCATGAGCCCCAACTGGAACATCAGCCTCTTTCACTACCGCAACAACGGCGCCGACTACGGTCGCGTCCTCATCGGCATGCAAGTGCCCATCTGGGAAATGCCTGCCTGGCAGCGCTTTCTGGATACCCTGAACTATCGCTACTGGGACGAAAGCCGCAATCCGGCCTACAAGCTCTTCCTGGCCTAGTCAGTGTCGGCTTATTGCGGGGGTGAACAAAGCTGTAAACAAAACTTTACAATCTTATGTGGAGCGCGCTACGCTGGTAGAGAAAGAGCAAGGAGAATCCTATGAGCAAATATCGCTCCGTCGTAGTTGAAGAAGGTGGCCGTCTCAACAACTACGCCATTGAGCCGGAGATGTACGTGGACACTGTTCCGCGGGTGGGCTTCACCGACTATGCAGAGCGCTTGAACGGGCGTTTGGCGATGATCGGCTTTGTTGCCCTAATCCTGTTTGAAGCCTTATCCGGAACTACTCTCATCGGCTGGCTGCAGTCCTTGGGGCAGTAGGAGAGGGGAAGGCAAGCCGTGGCCTGGGGAATCCGGGGTAGCCAACCTGGGAGTACAACCTTTTGCGTGAACAAGCCTTTCCTTGGCTGACTTTGCACACAGAGGGATAGCTTGGTAGCCCTGTACTCAGCGCTCCGCGCCGCTGACGCGGGTAGTGCGGGGCGGAAAAGCCCGCCAGCGACTTTAGTTGCTCATCAATAGTGTAGTTGTCACCGGGGCGTACTGTTCCCAGGCGCGCCCCTAAGACGGTGAAAAACCCGACCAGTGGCAAGCGTCCGGAAGATACTAACGTCTGAGCTAAGCTGCAAGGACTCCGTCGCGCTGACGCGAACAGAAAAGCCAGCAGAACCTTGGGGCTTTGCCTCAAGGAATTCTCTAGAGGCGTCTTGACAGCGCTTTTATGAGTTTGTTTTTGAACGGCGTAAGAATCCCCTGCCTTTAGGTGGTGGGAGTGTCAGCGCGCATTGAAAAGACAAGGGCGGCAAAGCCAAGCAAGTGGTACCGGGCCTGGTTTCTTGGGACGCTGTGAGCGATCCCAAGTCCGGCATTCTGGAGGCGACCCAACGGGAGATTGGCCGCTGTTTGGCCTGGGATCCCGGTGAGGAGCCGCCCACGGATCCCCAGGCCATCAGGGAGTCCACTGCTAAGTACGCGCCGCCAGTTTACGACCCCTTTGCTGGCGGGGGAGCGAGCCCGCTGGAGGTGCAGCGGTTGGGGCTCAAGGCTTATGCCAGTGACTCAAACCCGGTGGTCGTTCTCATCAATAAGGCTCTGATTGAAATTCCACCGCGATTTTCAGGACAGGCTACCGGTTAGCGCCCTCACCCCCAACCTCCTCTTCCACAAGGCGAGGGGGAGTCAGAGAAATGGAAAGTTCCTCCAGCAATTTAGAAGAAGATGCAGGAGGTGGCTCGACAACTGCGGCGGGAATCTACACCTTCTGAGGGGATTTTGTGGGAAGCGCTGTGTAATCGCAAGTTGGAGGGGCGCAAATTTCGGCGGCAGCAACCGATCGGCACATTCGTGGTCAATTTTTCTGCAAGGAAGAGGCTTTGATTGTAGAGGTCGATGGCCAATCCACAGGCACCAAAAAGATTTGGATCGCCAACGAGAGGAACTGCTGGAAAGCCTAGGACTGCGCTTTGTGCGCCTGAGTAGCCACTTGGTAGAAACCAATCTCCCCGTAGCCCTGGATCGAATCCGCACTGCCTTCCTCCCCTCTCCCTCTGGGAGAGGGGTTGGGGGTGAGGGATCCAAAAGACTACAATAGCGCCAGCCCATCCTCAAATCCTCTGAACGGGATCCCTCAAGCCGTGATCTCCCTCAACTTACGGCCCAGCCTGGAGTTGACCGATGAAGTTTTTGAACAGCTTTGCCGGCAGAACCCTGAGCTGCGCTTGGAGCGCACTGCCCGGGGGGAGCTAGTTGCCATGGCCCCTGTTGGCAGCGATAGCAGTCGCCAAAACCTGAGCCTCAGCGCCCAACTCTGGCAATGGAACCGCCAAACCCAGCGTGGCGTGGCCTTCGACGCTTCTGCCGGCTTTGCCCTCCCCAATGGGGCCATTCGCTCTCCCGATGCCGCCTGGATTACCAAGGAGCGCTGGCAGCAGCTTACTCCAGAGCAGCGCCGCCGCTTTGCACCCCTTTGTCCAGATTTTGTCCTGGAATTGCGCTCCCCTTCCGACGACCTGGCCGCTTTGCAGGCCAAGCTGCAGGAGTACCTCGAAAACGGATCCCAACTGGGCTGGCTGATTGACCCGGAAAGCCAGCGAGTTTACGTCTATCGCCCCGCTCAGCCCGTCCAAGTCCTGGAGCGCCCAGCTTACCTCGAAGGGGATCCCGTCCTCCCTGGCTTTGTTGCCGATCTCAGCTTAGTTTGGGAATAGTTCCCAGGGAACTTGCCTATGATTGCTCTTAACCTACGGTCCAGCCTGGAGTTGACCGATGAAGTTTTTGAACAGCTTTGTCGGCAGAACCCTGAGCTGCACTTGGAGCGCACCGCTCAAGGCGAGCTAGTCGCCATGGCCCCTGTCAGCAGTGAGAGCGGACTTCGCAATGCCGACCTGCTGGGCCAGCTCTGGCAGTGGAACCGCCGCACGAGCTTAGGACTTGTCTTCGACTCCTCCACGGGTTTTGCCCTCCCCAACGGGGCCATTCGCTCTCCCGATGCCGCCTGGATTACCAAGGAGCGCTGGCAGCAGCTTACTCCAGAGCAGCGCCGCCGCTTTGCACCCCTTTGTCCAGATTTTGTCCTGGAATTGCGCTCCCCTTCCGACGACCTGGCCGCTTTGCAGGCCAAGCTGCAGGAGTACCTCGAAAACGGATCCCAACTGGGCTGGCTGATTGACCCGGAAAGCCAGCGAGTTTACGTCTATCGCCCCGCTCAGCCCGTCCAAGTCCTGGAGCGCCCAGCTTACCTCGAAGGGGATCCCGTCCTCCCTGGCTTTGTTGCCGATCTCAGCTTAGTTTGGGAATAATCTGCCCCGAGTTGCCCTCTTTTCCCACCTACCCCTTCTTGCAGCCCTTGACCGGTGGCTATCAGCAACCACGAACGTAAACTTCCCCCGACTTCAGCCGGGGGCTTAGGGACTCCGTCTCGCTGACGCGAACAGTAGCCCTGTAGTTGGCCTGCCAACCCCAAACCCCCCTCTGTCCCCCCGTATACGGGGGGATGTAGGGGAGCAGGCCGGTTTACAGCAGCCCCCAAAAGCGCAATTACAAAGGACTCCGTCCCGCTAACGCGAGTGGTAAAATCTGCATCCCCTTCCCAACCACAGGCCGGGTTCACACAACGAAAACGCTTCCCTTCCCACTGGCCAAGCCACAAGCACCGGTGGCAGGTCTGCGAAGTGTAGGCAGGCAGAACCACCACAACCTTGACTCCTGCTCTTACTGCCTTGTAGTGCAAAAATTGCCTCAACGGGTAGAACGCCCAACCGTTCAACC
>NZ_JANSIY010000008.1:0-35666 GCF_047462295.1 Synechococcus sp. H60.3
GATCCCTGTCTCGGGCAGAAGACCAAGCAATCCTCGAGGCTACTGCGTTCCCGGCTCCAACCACCAGAGCCACTCTGAGGGCTCTGCCGAGGTCAGACTGAGGCAAAGCGGCAATGCTAGCAGCGGTGAGCGTGGTGACGATGTGGACGTAGAGCGGCTTACGTATGTCCATTGGGAGTGCTGAGTGATCAGAAACCTAAAACTCAGGGTAATCGATGAAGTCAGTGAGGTCTGCACAAAATACTACACAAAGAAGGAAGAAAGCTTGAAGGGTTGTTAAGTTACAAGGGATCCAAAAAAGTGGACTTCAACGTTGCCGCATTTGCTGTTCCAAAGCGTCCCCCAGGCCATTTCCGACAAGATTGCTGCTCGGTATGTTGAGGTTTTCCCTACACTGCCAGCTTGCTTCCGCGCAGTGCTAGGACGTGAATAAATTGCAGTTGCAATGGTTTGCTACCCTAAGGGGTTGATGCTTTAGGAGCCTGCAGACCACTGATGCAAGCGGATGCTGCCTTCCACCCGCTTTTGGTAAGGTTTTCCTCCGCCAACGGACTGTCTGCCCGCAACTTCTTCGTTGCCCACAGTTGCCCTAAAGGAGGGCCGCCTGGGCAACCCTCAAGGGATCCCGGCCACTCCTGTTTGGCGGGCAGCCTGGATCACGGCGGCAGCCACCTGGGGAACTACCCGCCCGTCGAAGACGGAGGGAATGATCCACTGGGGATCCAAATCTTCAGGTGGGATCAAATTGGCAATGGCCTGGGCGGCAGCCAGGCACATCTCGGTGTTAATCTGCTTGGCGCGGCAATCCAGAGCACCGCGAAATACCGCCGGAAAGGCCAACACATTGTTGATCTGGTTGGGGTAGTCGCTGCGCCCGGTGGCCATCACCGCCACCCGACCGCTCACCAGCTCCGGCTGAATCTCTGGCACCGGGTTGGCCAGGGCAAAGACAATGGGATCCGGCGCCATCTTTTCCACCATCTCTGGGGTCAAGGCATTGGCCACGCTCACCCCAATGAACACATCTGCCCCCACCAAGGCATCTGCCAGGGATCCGCTCTTCTCAACGGCAATGGCAGCTTTCTCGGGGGTGAGGTCGGTGCGGGAGCGGCTGAGGATCCCTTGGCGGTCACAGACCACGATGTGGGCTGCCCCAGCCCGCCGCAGCAGTTGCGTTACCGCAATCCCGGCTGCTCCTGCCCCGTTGAGGACAATGCGCACCTCGTCTAGGTTTTTTTTGACCACCTTCAAGGCGTTCAGCAAGGCGGCCAGCACGACAATGGCGGTGCCGTGTTGATCGTCGTGGAACACTGGCAGGCTGAGACGGGCCTTGAGCTGGGACTCGATGGCAAAGCAGCGGGGGGCGCTGATGTCCTCCAGGTTAAAGCCGCCAAACCCCGGCGCTAGGCGCACCACTGTCTCCACGATTTCTCCTACATCCTGGGTAGCCAGGCAGAGGGGGAAAGCATCGATATCGGCAAAGCGCTTAAACAGAGCTGCCTTCCCCTCCATCACCGGCAGAGCGGCCTCCGGGCCGATATTCCCCAGGCCCAGCACGGCGCTGCCGTCAGTAACAATGCCAACGCAATTCCCTTTAATGGTGTATTCATAGACAGCACTGGGATCGGCGGCAATCTCCAGGGCCACCCGGCCCACGCCTGGGGTATAGGCCATGGCCAGATCGGCGGCGCTCTCCAGGGGGCTTTTGGCCACCACCTGCAACTTTCCCCCCCGATGCAGCTCAAAGGTGCGATCCACCACCCGCTCCACCTTCACGTTGGGCAAAGAGGCAACAGCAGCGTAAATTTGCTGGGCGTGCTCGCTGCTGACGGCATCCACGCAGATTTCCCGCACCGTTTCGGCTGCTGATTGGTGGATGAGGTCAATCTGGCTGAGGCTGCCTCCCACCTCGGCAATGGCTTGGGTAACACGGGCCAGCGCCCCCGGCTGGTTGGGCAGACGTAGACGTAGGGCAATGCTGTAGCTGGAGCTGGGGGTGAGTTTTGCCATAGCTTTCTATGGTAGAAGAAAAATTGCTTTCAGCAGAGCACGCTCCTTAACGCTGAGCTCTCTGGTTGCGCCGATCCTCAACTCCCTTCTCCCTCTGGAAGAAGGGTTTCCCCGACTCAGTACACATCGGTGGAATAAGCGTAGGATTGAGAAATCCTGCAGACAGGCAACCCTCCTTCCTGCATATGACAACCTCTGCTGCGGCAACTGCCGACTCCGACCTCAATACTTTTGCCGATTGGCTGGAAGGTTACTACAGCAACCGCGCCCAAGCAATGGCAGAACCGGTCTGGTTTGTGCCGGTGAGCCTTTGGTACGTGCGCCTTCCCCACCTCTTTTCAGAAGGAATCGGCTTTTTTACCGAGCAATTTAACGAGCACACACCGGGCCGATTTTACCGCAGCCGAGTGCTGCAGGTGTTGGCAGATCCCTTGCGGATTGAGAACTATAAGTTACGGGATCAAGCAGCTTGGGCAGGCGCCTCCCAGGAGCCGCAGCGCTTGGCGCAGCTTTCGTTGTCCGACCTGGAGCACTTGCCCGGCTGTCGTATTTTGGTGGAGAAACGCCCAGGCTGCTTTCACGGCGAGATGCTGCCCGGCGGCGGCTGCCGTCTCAACCCCGGCGACAGCACCTACATCCACATCGAATTTGATCTCACGGCTCAGGAATTCATCACCTGGGATCGCGGCTTTGACGCCACCACTGGCCAGCAGACTTGGGGATCCCGCGCCGGCCCCTACTGCTACCAGAAAGGGATCCCTCCTCGCCCTTGGGGAGAGGGGGACAGAGGGTGAAAGCCGGATCAAAGGCTAGGGGAACAAAAAAGGAAACAGATCGCGCAACCCTTTGCGCAGCTTGAGCAAAAAGATCAGCCGCTCCACCTCTGGAGAAACAGATCCGGTTTCGGGCCGGGCTGCCAGGGCTGCTTGGAGTTGCAGAGCTTCGCCGGCGGTGAGGGTCTGATTATCGACCGGCGAGCGAGCCTGCAAACCTGGCTGCGCCCGCAGCACCTCCTCAGGGATTTCAGAAGCCGGGGGCAAAGCCAAAGCCTGATTCGGCGGATACAGCAGGAACACCAGCAGACTGGCCCATCCACTACTCCTTTTGACCCAATGCTTTCGGTTCACCCCGCCTTATCCTAGCTACCCCAGGGATCCTCAGCCCATCTCCCGGCACCCCAGAACCAACACCGTATAAGCCAAGGAACATCACACCTGCTGGCAGGAGCACTCGATCCAGGCCCGTCAAACGGCCAAGCAAAAGAGAGTCAGCCTTTGGATCCCTATCTTACTCAGGAGCTTGCCCAGGCCGTCTTTTTGCGACGAGCCAAAATCCCCCCCTAGCTGGCCATTGCTTCCGAGCGCTCTTGGATCACCCGATCTACAATGCCGTAGGCCTGGGCTTCCGTAGCCGAGAGGTAGAAATCCCGCTCCACATCCCGCTCGATTTTCTCCAGCGGCTGGCCAGTCATTTGCGCCAAGAGCTCATTCATGCGCCGTTTGACCCGCAAAGTTTCGCGGGCGCGAATTTCGATATCGCTGGCCTGGCCTTGGATCGTGCCCAGAGAAGGCTGGTGCAGCATGATGCGGGAGTGGGGCAGGGCAAAGCGTTTTCCCTTGGTGCCGGCAGCCAGCAAAAAGGCCGCCATCGAGGCTGCTTGGCCCACGCAAACGGTAACAATGTCGGGCTTGACGTGGTTCATGGTGTCGTAGATGGCCATGCCCGCCGTTACAGAGCCGCCGGGAGAGTTGATGTACATCACAATATCCTTTTGGGGATCCTGGGAGTTGAGGTAGAGCATCACCCCCACGATAGTATTGGCCAAATTGTCATCGATGGGCTCGCCGATAAACAGGATCCGCTCTTGGTAGAGGCGGTCATCGAGACTGATCCACTGGCTGTAGGGCTCACCGGGCAGACGGTAGGGAACGCGAGGCACTCCAATTGGCATAGGTATCTCCTGACAAAGTATGCAGCACGGAACACTACACAGAACGACACGCTTGCAGGGTTTCTTCCACGCTCAAATCTAGCTGGGGCAAAACCGAGGCAACAATGCGTTCAGGGCCGGTTTTAACCTCGTCTTCGTATTCCCCACCAACCCAGCGAACACGGAAACGAACTGCTTTGCAGGATCCCCAATCCAGTATTCCGGGATCCCACCGGTAGCATAGTCTTTGCGTTTGTCTTGATAATCGCGTTTTTCATTCACCAGCAGCGGTGGGGGCATGTGCAGCCGAAATTCTGCAATCAGAAACAGCTCAACGGGGGTGTTAATGCGCTCCTCAGTTGGCACTTCCCGGATATACCCGTCTTCAAGTTCAAGCCGTCCTTCATAAGGCCAGTCCGTGAGGCGTAGGTACTCCTCCGCCGTTAAAGGCTGTACAGGGACTTGAACCATTGACGGATCCCGCTGTTTTAATTTTTGGCTGTTGCCAACTTCGGCAGGACTTTGGAGCTGGTCAGCACCTGATCGATAAGGCCGTAGGCCTTGGCCTCTTCCGGAGTCATGAAAAACAGCCGCTCTGTGTCCTTCTTGATGCGCTCCAGAGGCTGACCCGTGCTGCGGGATAGTTCCTCCAGCATCATGTTGCGCAAGGTCAAGATCTCGCGGGTGCGAATTTCAATATCGCTGGCCTGTCCGCGAGTGCCACCGTAGGGCTGATGCAGCACGATTGTGGCATTGGGCAAGCTGGCCCGGAACCCTTTGGCGCCCGCTGCCAACAGCATGGCCGCCATGCCAATGGCATTGCCAATGCAGATGGTATGCACCGGCGGCTTGATGTAGTTCATCGTATCCAGAATGGCAAACGCTGCCGTGTCGTAGTTGTAAGTGCCCGTCGAGTTAATGTACATCTTGATCGGCTTTTCCCGATCCTCGTACTGCAAATACAGCAGTTGTTCCACAATCAGCTTGGTGACGTTGGCATTCGACTCCTCTGCTAGGGGCAGGCCCAGGTAGACAATGCGCTCCTGCAGCAGCAGCGAGGCCAAATCGGGAGGCGGAGTCCGAACCGGAGCGCCGCCATAGTAGTAGGTCGATTGCACCATGCCAAAGTTCTCCTACGGCCAATCCCTTGACTCTAAAGACAACTGCCTAGAACAGCAACACAGACGAAGGATAAGAGCAAGGGATCCGAGAACAGCAGCGGATCCCTTGTCTTCCTAGGAACCAGAACCGGAAGGGGAGACTCAGATGTCCCGCGGCAGCTTTACTCCGCTCCCTGCGGCAAGAGAACCCGCTCCGGCTCTGTGACCAGCACCTTGGGCTTGCGCTCCTCGTCCACATCGATGAGGACTTCCGAGCCCTCTTTGACATGGCCAGTCAGGATCTCTTCCGCCAAGATGTCTTCCAACAGGCGCTGAATAGCGCGGCGCAGCGGACGTGCCCCATAGCTGGGGTTGTAGCCCTCCTCCACCAGCAGATCCTTGAAGCGATCGCTGACCGTGAGGTAAATCTTCTTCTCCCTCATGCGGTCGAACACTTCCTTGAGCAGGATATCAGCGATCTGCTTCACTTCATCCCTGGTCAGTTGCCGGAAGACGATGATCTCGTCCACCCGGTTGAGGAACTCGGGGCGGAAGTACTGCTTCAGCTCCTCGTGCACCAGGTTGCGGATGCGGTTGTAGTTCGCATCTTCGTCGTTGGTGTTGAACTCGAAGCCGAGGCTGCCACCACCCTTCTCGATGACCTTCGAGCCAATGTTAGAGGTCATCACGATCAGGGTGTTTTTGAAGTCCACCGTGCGGCCCTTGGCGTCGGTCAGGCGGCCATCCTCTAGGATCTGCAACAGCAGGTTGAACACATCCGGGTGGGCTTTCTCGATCTCGTCGAAGAGCACCACCGTGTAGGGACGGCGCCGCACCGCTTCCGTGAGCTGGCCCCCCTCGTTGTAGCCGACATATCCGGGCGGGGATCCGATCAGCTTGCTGACCGTGTGCCGCTCCATGTACTCCGACATGTCGAGGCGAATCATGGCCGACTCGGAGCCGAAGAAGTAGGCCGCCAGGGCCTTGGTCAGCTCGGTTTTGCCTACCCCTGTTGGGCCGGAGAAGATGAAGCTGGCGATGGGGCGGTTGGGGTTTTTTAGCCCCACGCGAGCGCGACGAATGGCACGGGAAATGGCCCGCACCGCCTCATCTTGGCCGATGATGCGCTGGTGCAGGGTTTCCTCCATGTGCAGCAGCTTCTCTGACTCGCTCTCGGTCAGCTTGGCCACCGGCACCCCTGTCCAGGCGCTCACCACCTGGGCAATGTCCTCTTCGGTGACCTCCGGCATCTCTTCGCGGCTGCTTTCCTCAGCCTTCTTGGCAGCAGCAATGGCGCGGATCTGCTGCTTGATCTCCATCTCCCGATCCCGCAGCTCACCGGCCCTGTCGAAGTCTTGGGCCCGCACTGCGGCATCCTTCTCCTTGAGCACCCGCCGCAGCTCCTGATCCAGCTCCCGCGCCGCCGGCGGCAGTTGCGAGTTGATCAGGCGCACCCGTGAAGCCGCCTCGTCGATGAGGTCGATGGCCTTGTCCGGCAGGAAGCGGTCGGAGATGTACTGGTCGGCCAGCTTGGCCGCTGCCTCCAAAGCCGCGTCGGAGATCTTCAGCTTGTGGTGTTGCTCGTAGCGCTCCCGCAGGCCAAACAGGATCTCGATTGTCTCTGAAACGCTCGGCTCGCCCACCATGATGGGTTGGAAGCGACGCTCCAGAGCGGCATCTCGCTCGATGTGCTTGCGGTACTCATCCAGCGTGGTGGCGCCGATGCACTGCAGTTCGCCGCGGGCCAGGGCGGGCTTGAGGATGTTGGCAGCATCGATGGCCCCTTCGGCAGCCCCGGCCCCGATGAGGGTATGCACCTCGTCGATGACTAGGATGATGTTGCCGGCGTTGCGGATCTCATCCATGATTTTCTTGAGGCGCTCCTCAAACTCGCCGCGGTACTTGGTGCCGGCCACCAACAGGCCGATATCCAGGCTGACTACCCGCTTGTCGGCCAAGATGTCGGGCACATCCCCCTGCACAATGCGCTGGGCCAAACCTTCGGCAATGGCGGTCTTGCCCACGCCCGGCTCGCCGATGAGGACGGGGTTGTTCTTGGTGCGGCGGCCCAAGATCTGGATCACCCGCTCGATCTCCCGCGTCCGACCCACCACCGGATCCAGCTTGCCCTCTTGGGCCAATTGGGTGAGGTTGGAGCCGAATTCGTCCAGGGTTGGCGTTTTGGTGCGGCTGGAGGATCCACCCCCTGCCGTCACTTCGGCGGTCTCGCCCAACATGCGGATCACCTGGGTGCGCACCTTGGACAGATCCACCCCCAGGTTTTCCAGAACGCGGGCGGCTACCCCTTCCCCTTCGCGGATCAGGCCCAGGAGCAGGTGCTCAGTGCCGATGTAGTTGTGGCCGAGCTGGCGAGCTTCCTCCAAGGAGAGCTCCAGCACTCGCTTGGCGCGGGGAGTGAAAGGGATCTCGACAGCCACAAAGCCGGATCCCCGGCCAATAATTTTCTCGACTTCAATGCGGGCGTCCTTCAAGTTCACTCCCATGGACTTGAGAACTTTGGCGGCGACCCCAGTGCCCTCGCCGATTAACCCCAACAAGATTTGCTCAGTGCCAACGAAATTGTGACCTAACCGTCTGGCCTCCTCCTGGGCCAGCATGATCACCTTGATGGCTTTTTCTGTAAAGCGTTCAAACATGATCCTCGGGCTCCCTACGCCTGCATCAAGGCGGACTTGATAGGCCTAATCCTAACACAGGATTCAGGCCAACTAAGGTAGGGTAAATACCCCAGACGAAAAATCATCTGGGATCCTGACGCGCCTGGAGAGATTTGAACTCCCGACACCGTGGTCCGTAGCCACGTGCTCTAGTCCACTGAGCTACAGGCGCAAGCTATCTACCCGCAAGAAAAGCGAAACAGCCACGGTTGAAGACCTGTCTCTCCTCTTCAGAGATGGACGCCTATCAGTGTGGCTTAGGTATTCTAGCACAAGAGCGTTTTTGGGAAAGTCCAAGGGGGGTGTAGATATCCGCCAAGGTTCAACAATGCCCTGGCCAGGAGCGCAGAACTTCTCCCCCCACCTCGAGGCCGGCTTGGGAGCTGCTGGCCGTGAGCACCTGGATCCAGACTTGGCCGTTGCGCCGCCACAGGCGGGCTTGTAGATGGCCGGCCAAGGTGTCGCGGCAGTTGCGCCGCATCCCTTGCGGGCCAGGGGTGAAGACGGTTTGCCCAGGCTGCCGTGTATGACCTTCTACTTGGATGCACCAGTGGGATCCCTCACCGCGCACCTGCCAGGATCCCCAGGGATCCACTTGCCAGCTTAGCCGCGCTTGGCCGGGCCGCCATTCCAAAAAAGGCTGGGATCCCCACCCATGCAAGCTGATTAAGGCGACTTCTTCGGGGCGGGTGAGCACCTGTCGCTCGGCTCCGGCGCAGGTGAGGCTGAGGCCGGGATGGTCGGGAAAAGCGTTGCACTGGATCCAAAACCAGCGACGAGGGAAGCTCTGCCCCCAGTTTTTTTCGGCGTAGGCGGGGGCCTGCTCGAATGCGTAGCGCCTGCCCCGCCACTCCACCCAGCCGCTGGCCAGGCCGTGGCTCATCAGGATCTGCCAGCCCGGCTCAAAGATGGGCAGATAAGACCAGGCTCCCATGGTGGCCCGCGGCGGGATCCCATAGGCGCAGCAGGGTTGGATGCGATAGAGCCAGCGAACCGGCTCGGCCTGGGTGGGATCTGGCAGGATCCCTTGGTTGAGGTGGGCGCTGTATTGGTAGCCGCTGGCGGTGCGCTGGAAAAAGGTGAGGGGCTCCTGCAGCCCTCGCCAGCTCTCGCCTGGCCCGCCGGAGTGCCCCAAGGCCAGATGCCGCCAACTGGCCCAGAAGCGCTGCGGGTTGGGGAAGGTGCGCCACTGCAGCTCCTCGTCCGGCCCCAACACCTGCGCCATGCCTCCTCGCCTGGGATCGATGGCGTACATGAAGGCAAAGCTGAGGGGCGGATCCCCGGGCAAGGTGACACGGCTGTACCAACCTTCAAAAAACGGCTCGGCACAACCGTCCCAGTGATAGCCGGCATGGGGCAGGGATCCCCCATCCGTTGAGCCGTTTTGCTTAAAGCCCTCTGCCACCGGAGAGCAACTCCTTCGAGAATTACTAGAAGATAGAGAGAAACCTATAGATATCAAAAGAATAATTGTATTGTCTCTATGCCTGTCTGCTTTTAGGATATCAACCAAGCTGAGATTTAAGGATTTCTTTACGAGGGGAATCCGTCGGTCTAGCGGCTTGAACTGGAAAGGTTTTGCTTGGCGCTCACATATTCTGTCAAAGATGAGGTGATCATGACATCACGTCGCAGCTTTTTGTTGTCCGCGGGTGCAGCCACAGTGGGTGGGCTTGTGAGTGGCAGCCTAGCACGGGCCAGTACGGGCTACTGGGTTGCTCAAGCCAGCGGCCCGGAAACCCCCAACCTCAGGCTGGGTTTTATTCCGATTGTGGAATCTGCCCCTCTGATCATCGCCAAGGAGAAGGGCTTTTTCGCCAAGCACGGCATGACCGGCGTAGAGGTGTTGAAGCAGGCCAGTTGGCCGGCAGCCCGCGACAACGTGGTGATCGGCTCGGCGGGTGGGGGCATTGACGGCGGCCAGTGGCAGATGCCGATGCCCCATCTGATCCACATCGGCGCCATCACCAACAACCAGCCGGTGCGCATGGCGGTTCTGTGTCAGTTAAACACCCAAGGCAACGGGATTGCCATTGCCGGAATGCATGCGGGCAAGGGCTTGGGGCTGGATGTTTCCGGAGCCGCAGACTACATCAAAAATTTCAGCGCCAGCAACGGACGCAAATTCAAGGCCGCCCATACCTTCCCCAACGTCAATCAAGATTTTTGGATCCGCTACTGGCTGGCTGCTGGGGGGATAGATCCGGATCAAGACATCGACCTGTTGGCGGTACCCTCTGCCGAGACGGTGCAGGGGATGCGCAATGGCACCATGGATGCTTTTAGCACCGGGGATCCCTGGCCCTACCGGATTGTGGCCGATAAAATCGGCTTCATGGCGGCTCTCACCCAGCAGATTTGGCCTTTTCACCCTGAAGAATACTTGGCCATTCGCGCCGACTGGGTGGAGAAAAACCCCAAGGCCACGCAGGCCACTTTGATGGCGGTCATGGAAGCGCAGCAATGGTGCGACGATCCGGCCAACCGTGAAGAGCTGGTGCGCATCCTTTCGGGGCGTGCTTATCTAAATGTGCCGGTCGAGGTTCTCACGCCTCCTTTTCAGGGCAAGTACGAATTGGGAGACGGCAAGCCGGCTGTTCAAGATTTCAGCGCCGGGCCCCTGTACTGGGAAGATGGGCGGGGCAGCGTCTCCTATCCCTACAAGAGCCATGACCTGTGGTTCTTGACCGAATCGCTGCGTTGGGGCTTCCACGCTCGCTTCCTCAAGGATCTGGATACTGCCCGCCGTCTGGTGGATGAGGTCAACCGCGAAGATCTCTGGCGCGAGGCCGCCCAGGCTTTGGGGGTGAAGAACATTCCCAGCAACACTTCGCGAGGAACGGAGCGTTTCTTCGATGGGGTGGTGTTTGACCCTCAAGATCCCCAGGCCTACTTGAACAGCCTGAAAATCAAGAGGGCCTAGTCTCGGCTCAGGTCAACATAGACGTGCTTCTTGTGTAGTAGAGATCCAGACCATTGGCGGGATTCCATTGAGTTAAAAAAAGCTGGGCCGAGCTGCCCGCTCCCATCAAGTTAAACTGTTAGCCTTGCGCCTTTTGAAGGATTCTGATGAAGATTTCTGAACGCTATGGCGAGGATCGGCTATGTTAGCTCTACTTCACGTTCCGCGGGAATACTCCAGGGATCCCTGCTTCGAGAGACCGGCTCAGCCCCACTGGGACAAGCTCATCCTCTCGATAGCGATGGGGGCGCTGATTTTACTGATTGTTGTGAGAGTTTTGTCGAGCTTGCAGTCCTTGTGTTTGCCCGTCCAAGGAAAAGGCAAGTCTGATCCAAGCTCGTGCTCTGTTGCCAGCACTCTGTAGAACCCCTCGGTCGAGATGTTCTGGGGGCGCAGCAACGGAGAACTGTGTAAAACCCTATCCTCTCTAGGAGCCATGACGACGACACTTTCTTCTCCGACAAAGTCTTCGACGGCCAAGTTCGACTTTGCCAAGTATCGGGATCAGATCCTCCCTCCCGTGGTTGGCATTGCCGGATTTTTGTTGATCTGGCAACTTTTGTCCAGCGCCAACCTGATCCGGCTGCCGGGACCGTGGGATATTTGGATGGATGAGCGCAGCCGTTATCTAATCCTGCATCCTCTGTATCGCAACAGCGACCTCGACCAAGGGCTGCTGTGGCAAACTTTGGCCAGCCTGCAAAGGGTTGCCATCGGCTACTGCAGCGCTGCCTTAGTGGGCATTGCCCTGGGGATCTTGGTGGGCAGCAGCGTGTGGATCAACCGCGCTTTGGATCCCATCTTCCAGTTTTTGCGCATGGTGGCTCCCTTGGCCTGGGTGCCCATCTCCTTGGCGGCTTTGCAGCGCAATGAGCCGGCTGCCTTATTTGTTATTTTCATTACCTCGATCTGGCCCATTTTGATCAACACAGCAGTGGGGGTAAGGCAGATTCCGGAAGACTACATCAACGTTTCTAGAGTGTTGAGGCTTTCCAAGATAGACTTCTTTTTTAAAGTGCTGTTGCCCTCTGCTTTGCCCTACATGTTCACAGGTTTGCGAGTTGGCATCGGCCTCTCCTGGCTGGCGATTATTGCTGCAGAAATTGTCATGTCTGGCGTGCCAGGGATCGGCTTTTTTATCTGGGATGCCTACCAGCAGAACTATGTAACTGAGATCATCGTTGCTGTCATCTACATTGGGGCGGTGGGCTTGCTTTTGGATCGGCTGGTGGCTGCCCTGCAAAACAAAATAGCCAATCGCTAGCCCCGTTTGCAGATCTTTTCACTGGATGTCCATCCAATTGAGTTGGGATCCCTCTTCCATTGTCTTTGAGTATTTGCTCCAATCCGCTCTTCAAAAAGAGTAGAATTGAGGTCTGGGATCCGAGTTGCCGAACAAATTGAGAGTATCTACAGGTGGGGAGGTCTTCTGTGTCTGTATTGGTCAGTGTAGAGCAAGTGGAAAAAGCGTTTGGTCTGCCTGGAGGCCAAGAATATCTTGCTCTCCAGGGGATCGATCTTCAAATTCACCGCGGGGAGTTTGTCTCCTTAATCGGCCACTCCGGCTGCGGCAAGTCCACCCTGTTGAACATGGTGGCGGGGTTGTCTTTACCTACCGGAGGGATCGTGGCTTTGGATGGACACACCATCACCGTTCCCGGCCCCGATCGCATGGTGGTGTTTCAGAATTACTCCCTTTTGCCTTGGCTAACGGTTCGGCAAAACATTGCCCTGGCCGTAGACGCTGTGCTGAAAAACTACTCCCCAGCAGAGCGTCAGCAGATTGTCGAAGAACATATCGATCTGGTTGGTTTGCGGCAGGCGGCGGATAAGTTCCCAGCGCAACTCTCAGGGGGCATGAAGCAGCGGGTAGCCATCGCTCGCGCTTTGGCGGTAAGGCCCAAGGTGTTGTTGTTGGACGAGCCCTTTGGCGCTTTGGATGCCCTTACACGGGGGAATCTGCAGGAGCAGTTGATGCGCATCTGCGAAGAACATCACGTGACTACCCTTATGGTTACCCACGATGTGGATGAAGCCGTCCTGCTCTCGGATCGGGTGGTGATGCTGACCAACGGGCCGGGATCCCGAATTGGCAATATTTTAACCATCGATATTCCCCGCCCCCGCCGCCGGTTGGAGGTGGTCAATCACCCCAGCTACTACAGCTATCGCAGCGAGATCATCTACTTTTTGAACCAGCAAAAACGGATCAAGCAGTGGCGGGCCCGCCGCAGCACCGTAGTGGCCAGGCACGGTTTGGAAAAGATCAACTTGGAGATTGGCTTTGTGCCCCTGACCGCCTGCGCCCCGCTGGCGGTGGCCAAAGAAAAGGGGTTTTTTGCCAAACACGGCCTGGAAGAAGTCAATCTGGTGCGGGAGACCAGTTGGCGAGGGATCCAAGACGGCATCCAGGGAGGTTACTTGGATGCGGCCCAAATGCCCGCTGGCATGCCGGTGTGGATGTCTCTGGGCGGCGGGGACAATCCGCCTCAGCCGGTGGTGACTGCCCTTACCTTGACCCGCAACGGCAATGCCATTACCCTGCACAGGCGCTTCTACGAGCAAGGGATCCACACGCTGAGCCAGTTGAGGGCTTACATCTTAGATAGCCCCAGCCGTCGGCTGACCTTTGGGGTGGTGCATCCCAGCTCCATGCACAACTTGCTGCTGCGCTATTGGCTGGCAGCCGGCGGGATCCATCCGGATCACGATGTTGTGCTGAAAACCCTGCCCCCGGCCCAGATGGTGGCCAACCTAACAGCCGGCAACATCGACGGCTACTGTGTAGGAGAGCCTTGGAACTTGCGGGCCGCTCTGGAGGGCAGCGGTTTTGTGGTGGCTACCGATCTGGAAATCTGGCCCGGCCACCCCGGCAAGGTGTTGGGGGTGCGGGAGGATTGGGCCAGGGCCTATCCCAATACCCACATTGCCCTGGTGAAAGCGTTGCTGGAAGCCTGTCGCTACTGTGAAGATCCGGCCCACCACGACGAGATTCGCGAGCTGCTCAGCCGCCGCGCCTACCTGAGCACTGATCCTTCCTACATTCACCTGGGGGATCCCCAGCGCCTGCTCTGTGACCTAGACATGCCAATGCGGGAATATGCCCACCACCGCTTCTTTCTGGGCGCCGGCAACCGTCCCAGCCGCACCGAGCATCTGTGGATGATGACGCAAATGGCCCGCTGGGGGGATCTGCCCTTCCCGCGCAACTGGGTAGAGATCGTGGAGCGGGTGTGTCAGGTGGGAGTCTTCAGTACGGCGGCCCGCGAGCTGGGGCTGGATGTGTCTTACCAACGCCAGCCCATTCAATTGTTCGACGGGATCCCTTTTAATGGTGAGGATCCCTTGGCTTACCTCAACAGTCTGGCAATTAAGCACGACATCTACGTGGCCGAGGTTGCTTGGGATCGTCGTCCCGTGTTGCTCTAGAGATCTCCTTGGCAAAAGCACGTTCCCAGTTGTGAGAAAACGATGAATTGGAGCACCCCACGATGACTGCCCTCTTGACAACCTCTACCCCAGTAGCCACAGCCGCAGAGCCCTACTTAACCCTTGAGAATGTCAGCAAGACTTACCCAACTCCTAGGGGGGAGTATCCCGTATTGCGCGATATCAACCTCAGCGTCTGTGAAGGAGAATTTGTTTGCATCGTTGGGCATTCCGGCTGTGGCAAAACCACCCTGCTGAATATGGTTTCTGGCTTTACCCAGCCCACCGGCGGCTCGGTAAAGCTCAAAGGCCAGCCAATTACAGCTCCTGGGCCAGATCGCATGGTGGTGTTTCAGAATTACTCTCTTTTGCCCTGGCTCACAGTTTATGAAAATGTTTACTTGGCTGTTCAGGCGGTGTTTCCCCAAAAGAGCCAGTCAGAAAAGCATCAAATTGTAGAAGAACACCTGAATCTGGTGGGGCTGGGGGAAGCAGCCCAGAAATATCCTCCGCAAATTTCCGGAGGGATGAAACAGCGGGTGGCCATTGCCCGTGCCTTGGCAATTCGCCCAGCAGTGCTGATTTTGGATGAACCCTTTGGGGCTTTGGATGCCATCACCAAAGAAGAACTTCAGGAGGAGCTGCTGCGCATTTGGGAGGAACATCGCTGCACAGTTTTGATGATCACCCATGACATTGACGAGGCACTGTTTTTGGCCGACCGTTTGGTCTTGATGACCAGTGGCCCTGCGGCTACCATCGGGCAAATCATCTCTATTCCCTTCCCGCGTCCTCGCGACCGCGAGCGAATGCTTGAGGATCCCCAGTACTATCGCCTGCGCAACTCCGTCCTCAGCTACCTCTACGGGCACGAGGCCAACCCTGAGGCAGCCCACCAGTGAGTTAAGTCCAACTTTTTGGGACTTTCTATGCGAGGGTGACTACGCCCGCAGATGGGGGCACTTCGGCTAAGAGGGTAGGGTACGCCTGCGGTGAGTCAGTCGTCCGAGGGTTCTATCTTGGGATCCAAGCTCTTGGCGGTAAGGCGCAAGGCTTCCGCCTGATCCATCACTCGCGGCGCTTGCACTGCCGTCTCAACCCCCTGGCGATAGCTTTCCCAGAGGGGCATTTCTGGGTAGGTTTGCTGCAATTCCTTGATCTCATCTAGCAGAGCGCCCAGCCAGCCAGCCGTGCCCCAGGTGAGCAAAAACTGCAAGGGATTCCAGAGGTTGAGTTGCCGCCCCAATTCGTTGAGGCTTTCGTTGCGAAGGGGCGGGTCGAAGATGTCGGCCACCGTCATCAACTGGCGCCCCAGCAGTGGCCTGAGGGCTGTCTCAGCAGCCTCTACAACGGCGGGAAGGGCAGCTTGGATGCGCTCAGGACTGGGAATGTGCCGGGCCTGGGGCAAAGCTTGCAGCAGCAATTCCAGTCGTCGTTCGGCTTCTGCTGACTCCAAAGCCGCTTCTAGGGTGGTGCCCACGCTGAGAAACACTTCTCCCGTCAACAGCCGCACTGCATCGATAACCAAGTGGTACAGCGGGGGGATCACCAGCTTGATCCACTCGCTCTGGAAAAACTCCCGCAGCCGCCGCGCCAGATACTCCCCCACCTGCGTGGTTTGGATCCCCACTTGGGTGAGGGAGAGGTACCAGTCGGGCGGGGATCCCTTGGGATCCAGCCACTGGCGCAGGGTTTGCCATTCCTCTTCGGTGAGGGCAGTTCGCCCCTGTTTTAAGATGCTGCGCCGCAGCTTGCCCTCGGCATTCAAGAGCTTGCGCAACTCTGGTGTACCCAGCAAGGAGAGGGCGCCTGCGGATCCCACGCTGCCGATCTCGATGGCAATGAGGGCGGCCAAGAGGGCGGCTGAGGCTTTCACTTGGATCTCGCCGCTTTTGTCCATGACCAAAGGTAGGCGGCTGTTGCCATAGGCCCGCAGGCTCATTGCCACCAGGGCGGAGCGCTGCTCAGCAGTCAACCCCTCCGCCCAGGAAGGGATGCCGTTGGTTTCTGCCCTGGGATGGGTCTGCTCCTGCAGGCCCTGATAGAGCAGGCTGGCCACCCAGGCTCGGTCGGCAGCCCGTTCCAGAGAGCCGATGACCACCTCCCATTGGCTGGGGTTGAGCAGAGGCAAAAGCGCTTGCAGTTCTCGCTGGAGGGGCTCTGGAGAGGTTGTGGCTCTGGCTTTGTCCAGAGTTGCCTGTAGCCGATCCCTTGCCTCGCGGCACAAGCCCCCCCACTCCAGTTGCAAACGAGCTAGGGTCTGCTGCACCGTTTCTTCAGAGCGTCGGGGCAGCTCCTGCCAGCCTGCTTCCAGTTGCCGCCACAGCTCCTCCCAGTTCAGATCCCCTGCTCTGGCCCACGAAGGTGGAGAGTTCGCCGGCGCAGCGGATGGGGCAGCGCTGGGATCGAGATTGGGGGAGAAGACGGGATCCGAAAACTCAGGCATGGGCACCTCAGGGGAATTACCGGCATTATAGCTAGGGGTAAAAGGCAAGCCGCGGCAGGCCCAAGGTTTCCGGCCACCCCATCATCAGGTTGAGGCATTGCACCGCTTGCCCGGCTTGCCCTTTCATGAGGTTGTCGATGACCGACAGAACAATCACCCGGTTGGTGCGAGTATCCACCTCCACCCCAATCATGCAGGTGTTGGTGCCAGCCACCCACTTGGTTTGCGGGTAAACGCCGCGGGGCAGCACCTTGACCCAGGGGGATTGGCGGTAGAAGGCGTTGTAAATGGTGATGAGATCCTCGCCCACGAGACCAGGATCCCGCAGGTTGGCGTACAAGGTCACGTGGATGCCCCGCACCATTGGCACCAGGTGGGGCGTAAATTGCACAGTGATGGGGGTGTGGGTGAGGTCGGAGCAGGCCTGCTCGATCTCGGGCGTGTGCCGGTGTTGGGCCACGCCATAGGCACCCAGCGAGCTGTCCACCTCGGCAAATAGGGATCCCAGCTTGGGGGTGCGGCCTGCGCCGGAGACGCCGGACTTGGCATCGAAAATCAGGCTGTCCAGCTCCACCAACCCCTGCCGCAACAGAGGGGCAACCGCCAGGAGGGAGGCCGTGGGGTAGCAGCCGGGGCAGGCTACCAGTTGGGCTTGGGCAATAGCCTCCCGGTAGAGTTCTGGCAGCCCGTAAACCGCCTGCTCGTTGGCCTGGCGATAGGCAGGGCTGGGCCAATTGGGATCCGTCTGCCCCAGGCGATACCAGGATTGGTAGGTGGCCAGGTTGCGAAAGCGGTAGTCCGCCGAGAGATCTAGGACTTTGCACCCCTTGGCCAGCAAAGGCGGCGCTAGGTCTGCGGCCAGTCCGTTGGGCAGAGATAAAAAGACAACGTCGCTGCTAGCGGCGATGGCCTCCACATCCACTGGCTGAATGGTCAAGTCCACCGCCTGGGCTAGATGGGGGTAGAGATCCCCGTAGCGTTTGCCGGCGCTGTCTTGACCGGCCAGGTAGGTAATCTGCACGCCGGGGTGTTCGCTGAGCAGCCGCACCAACTGCACCCCTCCATACCCGGAGGCCCCGACAATGGCGACGCAGACGGGATCGGTGGGAGGAAGAGAACGAGGCGCCGTAGTGGCCATGGGGGCTGCCTGCACAAAATTGACGGCTTGCCTTATTATTTATCGCATTTGTTGATCCCATTTGCCGCCGCATTGGTTGAACCCACCTGCTCTATGGGGGTCAGTGTTGCCTAGCCACAGAGCGGGATTTGTTATGCTGGGCTCACGCGAGCCGCCCGGGCCTTGGCAGCCGCCTTGGCTGTTGAAGTCTTGCCCAGGGGTGTATTCTATTCATTCGGGAAGGTTGTATGTACTACGAGCAACTGATCAACATGATCTTACGGGCCCACGGCCAAAGCAGTCGCCACGGCCTAGATCAGGAAACTTTAACCCTCTACTCCGAAGGCCCCTACACCCTCTACAAGCTCACCTCCCATTTCGACCGCCGCTCCATTTTCGTTTTGGCCCAAAACCAGCGGGATGTGTTTATCTCCGGAGATGCGTTTCACAGCAAGTTGATCCCGGGAGAATGGCAGGAGTGGCTGCAGCAGAAGGCTTTGGCTGTTGCTGCTGAGACACCCCAGGCCAGCTAGCCAGCAAGGGCCAAAACGCCGGGCTGAACCTGCTGGGGCACCACCAGGAGCTGGTCTATGGCGGCACAATAGGCCAGATCGCTGTCGTTTTCGGGACTAATTGCCAATAGCCGCTGCCCATGGCTGGAGCGCCGCAACAGGCCCAACAGGTCGTCCTGCCAGGTTTGGTAGAGGGCCAGGGCGGCTACTGCCTCATCGTTGCCCAACTGCTCCCACGAGCAGCCCAGGCGATGCAAAATCGCCCCGGCACAGGCGGTGTCTTCCAAAGCAAAAGCCCCTTCCCAGCCGGATCCCACCAGCCACACCTCGGCAAAAGCTCCTCGCCTGAGAAACTCCACCACCGCTCCCACGTTCACCAGGGCCGCTGTGATCACCACCGGGATCCCTTCCAAGCGCTGAAGGGTGCGGGTGCCGTTGGTGGTGCTCATGAAGATGCGCTTGTCCCGCACACGCTCGGGGGTGTATTCGCGGGGGGAGTTGCCCAGATCGAACCCTGCCACTGCTTTGCCCCCCCGTTCCCCGGCCAAAAGCCGCTTGCCAGCCGGCCAGTTCTGGCTTGCTTCCTGAAGCTGTTGCAAGTGGGCAAACACCTGTACTGCTTCTGCGCCTGCAGCCAGGGCTGTGGCGATGGTGGTGGTGGCCCGCAGGACATCGATGGCTACTGCGCAAGCTGGGATCCCTGACGGCGGGACTTGCTCAGGGGTATGGAAGTGGAAAAATCGCATGAGAGAGGGAGCAAAAAAGGTTTAACTAGAGCTCCACCGAGAGCTTATTAGAACTCACGCCGGGCAAACACCAGCACTGTTAAAATGAGCAGCAAGACGGTGTAGATCAGGCCGTAGAGCGCATCACCGAGGAGCTGGGTGGGCGGGGGAATTTGGCCGTAGACGGTAGCATCTCTTAGATTGAAGCGCTCCAGATCCGGCAAGACCAAGTAGATGACCTCGAACACCTTGCCAAAACCTGCATCTTCCACCAGCTTGCTTAACTGCAGCAGGGCGCGGCTGGCGTGGCCCATGATGAAGAGGGCAATTGTGTAGAGGGTGGCCAAAATCGGAGAGGTAAAAACTCCAAACAGCAGCGCTGCCGCCACAATCAGCACCAGCTCCAGAAAGGTGAAGACGGTTGCCCAGAGAACAGCCCAGGGGGAAATAGGGGCCTGCACCACCAGCAGGCTCAGCAAAAAGACGGCCGTCATCATTACTAGCAGCACCGACAGCAAAGCCGACAGGCCCAGATGCTTGCCGACGATGAACTCCGCCCGGCTCATGGGCTTGGCAATCAGTACGTAGACCGTGCGCCTCTCGATCTCTTTATTCACCAGCCCAGTGCCGACGAAAATGGCCACCACCAGTGACAGGAAGTGGATGGCGGCCAGACCCAGATCGGCGATGATCTTGTTGTGAGCCTGGTTGGCTACCTGGGGGATCAAAACGATGGCTCCCAGCATGACCACCGCAAACACCATCACCAGATAGAGAATCCGATCCCGAATCGTTTCTCGGAAAACATTTCGGGCAATGGCCACAAGGCGCGCCGCATCCATAGACCTCGTCCAAAGGAAGTGACGACTCGGCTGTAAACTTGGAGCAGATCCAGCCTTTATTCTATGCAGTTCCAGGCCCAGATCCAGATCCACCTGCGCCCCTCTGTGCTCGACCCTGCCGGGGCGGCTCTCCAGGCTAGCTTGCACCAGTTGGGGCACACCCAGGTGCAAGGGGTGCGCATTGGCAAACACATCCAACTGCGGCTAGAGGCCCCCGACACCGAAACCGCTCAACGCCAAGTCAGCGAGCTGTGCGAGCAACTGCTGGCCAATCCGGTAATTGAGACCTATCAAATCCAAGTGGAGCCTGTAGAAGGTTGATTCGAGGGATCCAGCCTCCCACGAGTTGCCCTAACCCTCGCCACCTTTTTGTTGACAGCAAGGGATCCCCATGACCAAGGTAAGGTTTGGCATTGTCGTTTTCCCCGGCTCCAATTGTGACCGCGACGTGGCCTGGGTAACCCGCAGCCTCTTGGGCTGTCCGACGCGGCTGATCTGGCACCGGGAAACCGATTTGTCAGGGCTGGATGTGGTGGTGCTGCCGGGCGGCTTCAGCTACGGGGATTATCTGCGAGCCGGGGCGCTGGCCCGTTTTGCGCCGGTAATGGGATCCCTGGCCGAGCACGTAGCCCGCGGGGGCTATGTCTTGGGCATTTGCAACGGCTTTCAGATCCTGACAGAGGCAGGGCTGCTGCCGGGGGCGCTGCTGCGCAACGCCAACCTGCACTTTATCTGCGACCGGGTAGGGATCCGCGTGGAGCGGCAAGATCTGCCCTGGACAAGGGCTTACCCTCGCGGAGCCACTCTGACCCTGCCCATTGCCCATGGAGAAGGCCGCTACGTCTGCGATGGCGATACCCTCAAGCAGCTCCAGGATCGGGGGCAGATCGTCTTTCGCTATGCCCCGGTCGCCCCCAATGGCTCGGTGGATAACATCGCTGGCATTTGCGATCCCAGCGGTCGCATCCTTGGCTTGATGCCTCACCCGGAGCGGGCAGCAGATCCCGATTTGCCAGGGCAGGACGGGATCCCTTTTTGGCAGTCCATCGTAACCAGTCTTGCCAGTTGACTAAGACTGCTGGGCCTGAGCCAACACCTGGCGCACTTGGTTGACCATCTCCTCGTGATCCACTACTGGCTTAGCAATATAGCCATCGGCCCCACTCTGGGCCAGGAAGGCCTCGCGGTCGCCGCGCATGGCGTGGGCCGTTACCAAGAGGATGGGGATGGAGCTTGTTCGCGGATCCCCCTTCAACAGTTGGGCAATGCGGATCCCGTCCACTGCCTCGCCACGAAAGGTGCTTTGAGAGAGGGAGACATCCAGCAAAATCACGTCCACCTCGCGCGCCTGCGCCAGCCGTAGGATTTCCTCCACATCCTGGCTGTGAAAGACCTCAAACCCGCCTCGCCGCCGCAACACTTTGTCGAAAACGCGGGCGTTAATTGGATCGTCTTCCACCAGCAGCACTGTTGCCATCGCTAACCTAAAGTTGGCTTAGTTGCGAACTCAAGCCCCGGCAATCCCCATAGTTCTGGAAACCGTCGCGAAGCAATTCTAGCGATCCTATTTGAGCAGTGGGACAAGGGCTCCCCCTCTAAGATACTGATAGCAATCTCAATAAAGCAGCACCAGCAGCTACCCCCTCTGCCAGCAGGAGAGGACAGCTACCGTTTTGAAAACAGCTTTGCTGGGTTGCCTGGGGGATACTCTACCAGCCTGGAACCGAGCGCTATCTGAAAACAAAACAAGGCCGGGGATTTTTCCGGCCTTGTCCGCGGTACAACTGCCGTCTCTTCGGGCCGCCTCGACCCGCTAACGCCCTCGGCAAGCCGACAGCAGCAGCCCCTAGCTCAGGTTACTTCTTCTGAATCCTAGGAGTTTCGCGAAAGGCAACGGCAAAAAACAGAAGGCCCAAGGTCAAAAACAGAATAAAGGTGTAGGTGATGGCTTCCATACCAACCTCCAAATCAAAATTCTAAGGGGGCTTGACTCCAGATTAGCTCGGAACCGTCAGCACCCCCTCTCCCAAGAGAAACAGAGTGCCGACGGTCATCCCGCGAGAAAGCCTTACGCTTCTTGCACCTTGCGAGTGGTGGGATCCCCCACTTTCTGGAAGACGCCGAATTCCACCATTTCCTCGCTCATGTTCGGGTCAATACCGGCGAACACATCTCGGAAGAGAGTACGGGCGCCGTGCCAAATGTGGCCGAAGAAGAACAGCAGGGCAAAGACCGCATGGGCGAAGGTAAACCAACCGCGGGGGCTGGTGTGGAAGGTGCCGTCGGCTTTGGGCGTTTCTCGGTCGAACTCGAAGAGCTGACCCAACTGGGCCATACGGGCGTACTTCTTAACCGTTGGCGGGTCAGTGAACACCTGACCGTCCAGCTTGCCGCCGTAGAACTCCACCGTCACGCCCACCTGCTCAAAGCTGTAGCGCGACTCGGCGCGGCGGAAGGGAATGTCTGCCCGCACCACACCATCGGCATCCCGCAGGATGACGGGGAACGTCTCGAAGAAGTTGGGCATGCGTTGCACCGTCAGCTCCCGACCTTCACGATCCCGGAAGACGGGGTAGCCTAGCCACTCGATGGCAATGCCGTCTCCCTTGTTCATGGGACCGGCCCGGAAGAGACCACCCTTGGCCGGGCTGTTACCCACGTAATCGTAGAAGAGCAGGGACTTGGGCAGAGAATTGTAGGCCTCGCTGCGGGTCATCCCAGCTTCCATAGCGGCATTGACGCGCCGGTTAATTTCCTGGTTGAAATAGCCGGAGTCCCACTGGTAGCGGGTGGGGCCAAACAGCTCCACAGGAGTCGTGGCACTGCCGTACCACATCGTGCCGGCCACCACAAAGCCGGCAAAAAACACGGCCGCAATCGAGCTGGACAGCACCGTCTCGATGTTCCCCATGCGCAAGGCCTTGTAGAGGCGCTGGGGCGGACGTACCGTGATGTGGAACAAGCCGGCAATAATGCCCACGATGCCTGCGGCAATGTGGTGGGCCACCACCCCGCCGGCATTGTAGGGGTTAAACCCGGCTGGCCCCCATTCGGGTGCTACTGGCTGGACGTGCCCTGTCGTCGCATAGGGATCGCTTACCCACATCCCTGGGCCAAACACCCCCGTCAGGTGAAAAGCCCCAAAGCCGAAACAAAGGATCCCGGCCAAGAGCAGGTGGATCCCAAAAATTTTCGGCAAGTCCAAAGCTGGCTCGCCGGTACGGGGATCCCGGAATAGCTCCAGATCCCAGTACACCCAGTGCCAGCAGGCGGCCAAAAAGAGCAACCCAGACAAAACAATGTGAGCAGTGGCTACCCCCTCAAACGTCCAGAAGCCGGGATTGGCCACGCTCTCGCCGTAGATATTCCAGCCGCCCCAGGAGTTGACCACCCCCAGACGCACCATGAATGGCATGACGAACATGCCCTGACGCCACATCGGATTCAGGACAGGATCCGATGGATCGAAAATGGCCGTTTCATACAGCGCCATCGATCCGGCCCAACCTGCCACCAGGGCGGTGTGCATCAGGTGTACCGCGATCAGGCGGCCTGGGTCATTCAATACAACGGTGTGGACCCGGTACCACGGTAGTCCCATAAAACTCGATCCTCCACGTTCTCCAACACTTGCGCGATATCCAGTCAAAAACCTGAAGCCGACATCTTCACCTGGGATCCTGACCTAAGGAGTCTCTTCAGTGTCGAGGGGTGCCGCACCCACCTAACCCAAGAGCGCACCCAGTGAGGATATCGCTCTCAGAATTTTCATCACAGGCATCAAACAGTATAACGAAACGCAACTGACCTGAGCGGCTTCAGGCGGGATGCCCTCTTATTTGCCATCATCTTCCCAGATCTCTCGCCAAAGATTAAAAATATGACTTAAACTGTAACAATACTTAGCAAACTCTGGAACTTTCCTGGCTCAGTCTAAAAGGTGTCGTGGTTTGGGCGAGGATATGGCAACGATTCGCTTTGTCAACGAAAATAGGGAGATTGTCGTCGCGGAAGGCGCTAACCTGCGCTTGAAGGCGCTGGAGAACCAGATTGACCTCTACAAGATGATGGCCAAGCTGCTCAACTGCGGCGGCAACGGCCAGTGTGGCACCTGTGTGGTGGAGATCGTCGAGGGAGCCGAGAACCTCTCTCCTCGCACCGAGGCAGAAAATCGCAAGCTCAAGCGCAAACCCGATACCTATCGTCTCGCCTGCCAGACCAGGGTATTGGGGGATGTCTCGGTAAGGACTAAGCCTTAAGCCTAGCTTTCCCTTTGGGCAAGGCGGACTTGAGGATGGTATGCTAGCTGCCAGTTGGGTTTGCGGCGTGTGCAGCTATGGAGACAAACTACCTAGGCCTCCTGGCCACCATTCTGGTTATCCTGGTGCCCTCAATCTTCCTGGTGATCTTGTACGTGCAGACTTCCAGTAAGTCGGAAAGCTGACCTAGGCCCACGAAGGCAAGTCTTACCTCCTGCTGAGGAACCAAGGCTCACACAGCGGGGCAGCTTGGTAGCCCCGTACTAAAGTACGGGGCAGAAAAGCCCGTTCGCGTTAGCGGGACGTAGTCCTTGGCGACTTGAGGCGCTCGCCAATGCCCCAATTCTAAGCAAAAACCCACCCCGGTGAAGGACCCGGACAGTGCTGTCAGTCAACAAGTAAGCGGAACCTTGAGACTGGGTTTCAAGGAACTGTCTAGGGGCGTCTTAACAGTGCTTTTGCGAGTCTGTCTGTCGACTGTGTAAGAATCCCCCGACTAAAGTCGGGGGAGTGTCAATCGACGATGACATGCAAAGCTCAGCAGGGATCCCCAGAGGAAAAGGGGATCCCCCTACTTTTTGCGCCAAGCTGTAACTTGGCCGAGGCGCCCTGCACCCGGAGCCCTCTGGCAACGGTTCCTGCCTGGGTTGCCTGAGAGAAGGTTTCTGCTTTCCCAGATAGATTTAAGTCTATAGCTTTCATCGGAAAATTCGATTTTTGTCTATCCTGGTTTGCCGCTAGGATGCCTTTGAAGATTTTTTACAGGATCTCAGCTAGCGATGGGGTCAGGCAGGCTCCCTGGCCCTAAGGAGGAGTATGAGTTTGGACGGGCTGGTCAGAACCGCGTGGTTAATTCCCCTCTATGCGCTAGTGGCATGGCTGGGGGCGTTGATTTGGTCCCCTGGGATTACCCGGCGCACCGGCCCCCGACCAGCGGGCTATCTCAATGCGCTGCTGACCTTGGTGGCGTTTTTGCACAGTGTGGGGGCGCTGGTGGCAATTTGGGATCAGCCGGCGCAAGTGATTCGGCTGCCCTGGCTGCAGGTGGGGGATCTGGTATTGGAGCTGCCGCTGCAGGCCTCATCGCTAACGCTGGGGGCCTGCGCCGTGGTGACAGCGCTAAACCTGGTGGCCCAGATCTATGGGTTTGGCTACATGGAAATGGACTGGGGCTGGGCGCGGTTTTTCTCCTTGCTGGGCCTATTTGAGGGGGGGATGTGCGCTCTGGCCTTGTGCGACTCCCTGTTTTTTAGCTACGTCATCCTCGAAATCCTGACCTTGGGCACCTACCTGTTGGTGGGCTTTTGGTTTAACCAATCGCTGGTGGTAACAGGGGCGCGGGATGCTTTTCTGACCAAGCGCATTGGCGACCTGTTGCTCTTGATGGGGGTCATCGCCATCTACCCTCTGACGGGATCCTGGGAGTTTGAGGACTTGACGGCTTGGGCAAAGTCGGTGCAGGCAGGAGCTATCTCTGTAGATCCGACCTTGATCACTTTGGCAGGGCTGGGGTTGTTGGCCGGCCCAGTGGGCAAGTGTGCCCAGTTCCCGCTGCACCTGTGGCTGGATGAGGCGATGGAGGGGCCGATCCCGGCCTCGATCTTGCGCAACTCGGTGGTGGTGGGCACGGGAGCTTGGGTGTTGATTCGGCTGCAGCCGCTCTATGCTCTTTCTCCAACGGTGTTGCGAGTGATGCTGGTGATCGGGGGGCTGACAGCGGTGGGGGGAGCCTTCGTGGCTCTGGCCCAAATCGATGCCAAGCGGGCCTTGTCCTATCTGGTGAGCGCCTACATGGGCTTGATCTTTGTAGCAGTGGGCACAGGACACACCCAACAGGCCTACCAACTGCTGCTTACCTATGCGCCGGCGATGGCCTTGCTGGTGATGGCGCTGGGTATGGTGATCTGGAACAGCATTACCCAGGATCTGCGCTACCTGGGGGGCTTGTGGTCGCGGCGGCCCATCTCCGGCCTGTGCTTTTTGACGGGGATGGCCGGCATGGTGGCTCTGCCGCCTTTTGGCTCCTTCTGGGTGTTGACAGATTTGTGGCAGCAGTTGGCGCAATCCGGGCAGGTGCTGTGGGCGGCAGTGGTGCTGGTTACCAATGCGGTGACGGCGCTGGGGCTGACGCGGGTCTTCGGCCTGGTTTGGGGGGGTAAGCCACAGCAGATGAGCGAGCGTTCCCCAGAGGTGCATTGGCCAATGATGTTGCCCAGCACAGTCACCATGGGAGTGGCGCTGCACATGCCTATAATCCTGGCGGCGCTGGATCTCATTCCCACCCTAGAAGGGATCCCCGTTGGAGTGATGACGGGATCCAGCTTGGCGGGCATCGCCTTGGGAGCCTGGCTGTACCTACCGCGGGAGCGGCGGCCGGTGGACTGGTCTTTCTTGGCTGACTGGCAGGATCTGCTGGCCAACGACTTCTACACTCCCAAGCTCTACCGAGCCAGTGTGGTGTTTTTGGTGCGCATCATCTCTGATGTCACGGCTCTCTTTGATCGCTACGTGGTGGACGGCTTGGTGAATTTGACCAGCTTGGTGGTGCTGGCAGGCGGCCAAGTCCTGAAATACACCACCTCCGGCCAGTTGCAGGCCTATGTGCTGACCATTGTGGTGGGGGTGGCCCTGCTGGGTTGGTGGTTTTCTAGGCTTGGGTAGATCGAGGGGGTAGAAACCATGCTGAGTGCCTTGATTGTGTTGCCGATCTTGGGATCCCTGCTCCTGTTCCTGGGCTTGGGAGGGCGAAAGCTGGCGGTGGTCTTGGCCGCGATCCCGCTGGCCATCTCCCTGTTCCTATTTACCCGCTTCGACTTGCAGGCGACCGGCTTGCAGTGGGAGCAGCGGTGGGATTGGATCCCGCCAATTGGGCTGAGCTACTCCCTGGGCTTGGATGGGCTGTCTTTGTTGATGGTGGCCCTGAACGGGCTGCTCACCCTCATCGCCATTCTGACGGCGGAGCCGGAAGTGAAGCGGCCCAATCTCTTTTACGGCTGCATTTTGCTCATGAGCGGGTCGGTCAACGGGGCTTTTGCCGCTCAGAACCTGCTCTTGTTTTTCCTCTTTTACGAGCTGGTGCTGATCCCGATCTACCTGCTTATTTCCATCTGGGGCAGCCCCAAGCGGGATTACGCCGCCATCAAGTTTTTGATTTACACCGCTGTCTCTGCCATCTTCCTGTTGGGGGCGTTTTTGGCCATCTACTGGCTAGGGGATCCCCATACCTTTGAGCTGGCCGAGATTCGCATTAGCTCTCTGGGCCCTGCTGCCCAAACCCTGACACTCTTGGCGTTGATTGTGGCTTTTGGCATCAAGATGCCGTTGGTGCCTCTCCACACCTGGCTGCCCGACGCCTACGGCGAGTCTTCGCCGCCGGTGGCGATCCTGCTGGGTGGGGTGCTCTCCAAGTTGGGCACCTATGGTCTGTTTCGCTTTGGGCTGCAGTTGTTTCCCCAAGCTTGGGCCGATCTGGGCGAGATCCTGGCCTGGTGGGGGGCCATTGCTGTGCTGTCGGGAGCTTTGGCAGCCATCGCCCAAAAAGACATCAAGCGCATGGTGGCCTACAGCTCCATTGGCCATATGGGCTATATCCTGCTGGGCATGGCGGCGGCCACACCGATTAGCCTGACGGGGGCGATGGTGCAGATGATCTCCCACGGCCTGATTTTGGCGCTGCTGTTTGATCTGGTGGGCCTGGTGGAGCGCAAGGTGGGAACGCGGGATCTGGACGTGCTCAACGGCCTGCTCAATCCCCTGCGCGGCCTGCCCACCGTGAGTGCCCTGCTGATTTTGGGCGGCATGGCCAGCGCCGGGATCCCGGGCTTGGTGGGCTTTGTGGCGGAGTTTTTGATCTTCCAGGGCAGCTACCAGGATTTTCCCTTACCCACCTTGATCAGCATCTGCGGCACCGGCTTGACGGCGGTGTATTTTGTAATCCTGCTCAACCGCACCTGCTTCGGCAAATTGGACAACCGCACCGCCTACTACCCACGGGTGCAAGGTTGGGAGCGGATCCCGGGCTTTATCTTAACTGCCTTGATTGTCTGGTTTGGGATCCAGCCTATGAACCTGGTGAAATGGCCGCAACCGTTGGCGTTTACTCTATCCACCCAGGTGGCTCAGGCCCAAACCCTCATCCTGGCCTCAGCCGGTGACTTTGCCCATTCTCCCTAGGTCACCTTCTCGGGAGGCGATCAAAGCAATCGGAGAACTTCCAGGAAGCGTCCAAGACCGAATTGAGATCTCGACGCATAGCCTCAAGGATCCAGAGCTTTTGAAGAGTTGGAGACTTCTTCCATGACGACAACCCTCACAACCCGCAAGCTTCCCCCTTCTACCCACCCTTTTGCGGATGTAGTCCACCGCCTCGAAGCGGGGGGATCCATGCTGCCGGATACGCCGGAAAACCTGATGCAAATTATCGGCCTTTACAAAGCCTATGCGGTGCCGATGGACTTCTACTGGCGGGATCTGCTCTACATTGCCGAGCAGGTGTTTGTGGATCCCTTGCCCTTTTTTAAGTACATCATTCCCGAAGAATACCTAAAGCTGGCCAATCACTACGCGGGAGATAATGCCGATTTGCGCATTTGGCGCGGCCCCGCCACGGCCCACCCGGAACTTCTGGAGTTCATGGAAAAAGGGGAGCTCAAGCGCAAGCTGCCGCGGATTTTGCATCACCTCTGGCATGACCGCATCAACATGGAATTTGCCGAAGAATGTATGCGGGCCATGCTCTGGCACCGGGATATGGGGGGCCTGTTGGATCCCTATATGGATTCCGAGGAATACAAACAAAATGCCGACCGCGCCATCCGCGCCTACTGTCAGGGTAATCCTCTCTTGACCGGCCTGTACAAGCTCTTTCCAGACATGTTTCTGGAACTCTGCCGCCAGGCCACCATGTATTCGGTGCTGGGCCTGTTTTGGGAGGTGATGGCCCCCGTCTTTTTTGAGATGAGCGATCTCTACGACGAGGGCAAAATCACCAGCGTGCCGGAGGCAATGAACTTTTTGGTCAACGGGATCTTCGCCATTGCCGGGCGGCCCATCTACCACCGGGTGCGCATTCGCGGAGAATGGTACGATATTGTGCCCAAATCCAAGGGATTTACCTGGCTCTACGAGGCGGCTTTCCCCTACGTAGAGGCCGTGTTCTATCGCACCTCTCCCTTCCGCGGCACCAAGTCCTACAACGCCCAGGCCAACCAAGTTCCCACCAACCAGTTGGACTTCCACTACGGGATCCTCTATGCCGACAAGTTTCCGGTGGCCACTGCTGGGATCCCGCCGACGCTTTTGCACCAGGATATGTACCACTTTTTGCCCCAGTATTTGGTGGAGTATTACCGCAAGCATTGCCGCGGTGAAGATGACATGCTGATCCAGCTTGGGATCAGCTTCCAGCGCTCCATGTACAACGTTACCTCAGCCGTGATCCAGGCGGGGAGGGCAGCTTTTCTCTATCCTTTGGACGATCCCAATCCGCGGCATTTGATGATGAACCGCCGTTATTTTGAGGGACAACTCAATCGCTTCACCCGACCAGAATACGGGATCCGAGAAGCAGCCCGCCTGGCCTACATTCAGGATCAGAACTATCGCTAGCCGACTTCAAGTGCCAGGCATTGACCCTTCCCCTTCTCGATTGTGTTCAGGCTAGGTAGCTCTGCAACTGCCTGTTTCTTTGGCTTTCCTATCATCCCAACTTTCAGAAAATAAGGATCTCGGCCATGCCTGATATTGTCGATATTGCCGTTTCTGCTGAGGGTTTCTCCACCCTAGTTACAGCCGTGAAAGCGGCAAACTTGGTGGATACTCTGAAAGGCCCCGGCCCCTTTACGGTTTTCGCCCCCACGGATGCAGCTTTCGCCAAGTTGCCCCCCGGCACCATTACCACCCTGGTGCAAAACATCCCCCAACTGACGCGCATCTTGTGTTACCACGTGGTGCCCGGTTGCCTGAAAAAGGCGGATCTGGCTAAGTATCGAAGTGTAGGCTCCGTGGAGGGATCCCCCATCGATCTGTTTATCGAAGGGGATGTGTTTGAAGTGAACAATGCCACCGTTATCCAGGCAGATATCGAGGCGGACAACGGCATCATTCACGTCATCGACACCGTGATCCTGATGCGCCCCCACTGGTTCTGGCCGATCATGCTCTCGGGAGAAACAGGGAAAAGCGAGGGCCAAAGCTTTGCTAGCGACCGCAGAGTCGATACACCGGCAAGGTGAAATGAAAACTGCTGCCCTTGCCCAGGATCGATTCCACCCAAATCTGGCCATAGTGGGCACGCACAATGCGACGGCAAAGGGAAAGGCCGATGCCATAGCCTTCCTGCTGTTGGTCGCGGGATAGGCGCACCGCATCGGAGAAGATGTTCTCTTGGTCGGCTTCCGGGATCCCAGGGCCGGTGTCGCTGACGGTCACCTGTACCTTTTGGCTGGTGCGGTGGAGGATGTTGAGGCGGATGGATCCCCCGGCGGGAGTGTACTTGATGGCATTGTCCAACAGGTTGAAAATAACCTGGCGGATCTTGTCGGGATCCACGTGAACTGTGGGCAGATCCACCGGAATATCGGCTTGAAACTGCAATTGCTTGGCTTGGATGCGAGGCAGTAGCTCCTCGATCACTGGCTGGCATAGGCTGGCCAACTGAGTTTCCACGGCTCGAATCCGCAGCTCCGAGGCACTGCCACGGGCCGACTCAAGAATGTCGGTGATCATGCTGTCCATCTTGCGCAATTGCTGGCGGGCATGCTCGAACAACTGCCGCTCCACCGCCTTGTCCAGGGATCCCTCTCGCCCTTGCTGTAGGGTTTCGACCGCCAGGGCTGTAGCTGTCAGGGGGCTGCGCAAATCGTGAACCAGCATGGCCAGAACGCGGTCTTTGAAGTCCAACTGCTCCCGCAGTTGGGCGCGCTCCTGGCGCAGCGAAAACACCTCTTCCGACATTTGCAACAACGCCTCGGTGGTTGGGGGAGGAGCAGGATCTTGACCCGCCTCTTCCTGGTGGGAAACCAAAGCCACCTGACCCTGCCAGCGGGGCCACCACACTTCCAACTGCGTCGCCAGATCTTCGCCTGCCAAGACCTGAGCCGGCAGAGGCTCCGCTTTCACCAAGGCTGGCGTCACCACTAACTTGTAGTGCTCTGCTAGGTAGGGGTGCTCCTCCAGCGGTACCACCTTCAGATGGGCAGGATACTGGCCGGGCAGCCCCTGGATGTGCCGACGCAATTGCTCCGCCAGTTCCTCGATATTGGCTCGACCCTGAGCAAACAACAGTAAGCGAATGCCAGAGCGGGTGGAGGTGCGATCTAGCGAAGTTTGCATAGGCCAAAGTCCCAAGGGCCAAAGATGAAGTCTGCAGCAGAGGTTGCCGCCGACGAAACCGGGATCCCTCGCTGCCTGTTCTTTACCTTCCTAACACTTGGGAAAAGTTTAGGAGGGAACATCAAAGGTAGTAAACTCAGTGAAACAGGTAGGCTAGCCCTACCAACACTGCCAGCAACCCTGCTGTTGTCAGGGTGAAGTGCAGGAGAGAGGTTTTGCCTTTACGTACCATGTTGCGCATGGCCAGGCGGGTATAGCTCACCTGGGGCGAGGATCCCTCCTCAACGGAGGTGGAGCTGACAGGAGAGGGCTGTGACATCGGGATGGCCAGAACAAAAGCTGAGCACTACCTTTAACCTAGCTCAATCCGCCCATGTTGTTGATAAATACCCCCCCTGCCTCCCAGAGCCCTGGCTCAGTCAAAGTGGCAAGGGATCCGCAGGCACTGCTGCAACAGCTCCTGGTAATCCCGTCCGTCCATGAGAAAAGCCCCAAAGCGAGCCAGGTGCGGGTTCATCAACTGGGCATCGAAGAGACGAAAGCCCCGCGCCCGCAGGTGTTCCACCAGCTTGACCAGCGCCACCTTCGAAGCGTTGGGAATGCGGTAAAACATGGATTCGCCGATAAAGGCTGCCCCCAAAGCAATGCCCAGGATCCCGCCTGCTAAGGTGTCTCCCTGCCAGGTCTCAAAGCTGTGGGCAAACCCCGCCCGGTGCAGGGCAAGGTAGATCTGCTTTAACTGCGGGCTAATCCAGGTTTTCGGACGAGCAGCGCAGCCCTCCACCACCTGCTCAAAAGCACGGTTGATCCGCACCTGAAAGCAACCGCTGCGCAGCAAAGGCCGCAGCGAACGGGGACAGTGAAACCGCTCGTCCAAAGGGATTAGTGCGTGCTGCTCAGTGCCATACCAGGCCAGGGATCCCGTTTCTTCGTCTGCCATCAGGAAGTAGCCCTGGGCATATCCGGCCAGAATAACGCCTATGTCCATGGGCCTCCCTCAAGATTGCCATTCCGGCGAGAGGCTGGCGAAATCCCCCGCCTCGACCTTGGGGTGACAATCCACGCAGCTGCTTACTCGCACTGGCGTAGGAAAGTCCACTTGCGGGTGCAAAGCGCGGAAGTAGCGAGACTCAGCCAGGCGATAGGGCACCGGTTCCCCTTGGCGCAGGGGACGGGAATTAGGCCGCAAATAGCCCCAAGCCAGTTGTAAAGCCACGCCGGTCAAGGGCTGGATCTGCTGGCCGTAGTGGCCGGGATCCTGTAGCAGCCGTCGCCAGGTTTCGGTGGGTAACACCTGAGCGGGCAGCGCCACATGGCAAGTGCCGCAACTGCGCACGTATTGGGCCTGCTCCAACTGGGCCTGGGTGAGGCCCTGCTGCGCTTGCGTCAGGGATCCCATCCATCCGACCAGAAGGACGATCAGGCCAAAAAGCCAAAATCGCCGCTGTCGCTTTCCCAAGGGAGCCATGCTCTCAGACCAAGGTCAATGCCTTCCCAATCTAGACCAGCCTGCGAAAGATCCAGGCCCAGTTCCTGGAATTGGCTTGGCCTATCTTTGCAGAAACTCCAGAAAATCCCCCCACCCATTGGGGATCCCCTGCCCCATCGCAGCATTTCTTGGCGCATCTCTCGCGTCGGCTGGGTCTAAAATAGCGGGGCTGCGGACTTTCCCTCGAGTTGTTCGTATGGACCTGCCTAACCTACTCTGGCCAGACCCCGGCGAGATCCCGGCTCCGCCCCAGCCGGGGATCCTGGGCATCTTGGCTTCCGGCAACGGCAGCAACTTCGAGGCCATCGCCCAAGCCATCGATGCCGGCGAGCTACGGGCGCAAATTGCCGTCGTGATCACCAACAATCCAGACGCCTACGTGCGGCAGCGGGCGCAGCGAAGAGGGATCCCTTGTATTCTGCTCAACCATCGGCACTATTCCAGCCGGGAGGCGCTGGACATGGCCATCTTGCAAGTGCTCCAGGAGCATCAGGTGGAGTGGGTGATTATGGCCGGCTGGATGCGCTTGGTGACCCAGGTGTTGCTGTCCGCCTACCCGGAGCGGGTTTTAAACCTCCACCCCAGCCTCTTGCCCAGCTTCAAGGGCCTGCGGGCCGTGGAGCAGGCGCTGGAGTACGGCGTGAAAATCACCGGCTGTACCGTCCACCGGGTTACGTTGGAAATGGATAGCGGCCCCATCGTGGCGCAAGCAGCCGTACCGGTTCTGCCGGAAGATACGGTGGAATCCCTTTACCGGCGCATCCAGGCCCAGGAACACCGCCTCTACCCGCTGGCCATCCGCCTCTGCCTGGCCGAGGGATCCCGCCTCCCCAAGTTCTCCGAGAAGCGGCACAATTGAGGGTGAGCCCGCTGCTGGCGCCCCCTATGGCCGAAATCTCGCCGTTGCTCGTTTTCGACAGTCCTGCGATCCTGGCCGGTCGCCCGGCTCTATGGCAGGAATGGGCCCGTTTTGGGGTGTGTGTGCTGCCCCAGGCGGTGATGGCGGAGCTAGAACGCCTGACCCGACAGGCTATCGTTCCCGCAGAAGAATCGACAGCGCGCGCCTTCTTGCGCCACTGGCCGAGTTTGGGATTTGCCGTCTCAGAAGCCCGCGCCTTGGTGGGCGAAGCCAACACCGGCAAGCAGTCGCTGCGAGTCCGCCTGGAGCAGGCCATTGCCGAGTGCGCCTATGCCCTGGCTCAACAGCAGCCGGGATCCCTGGTGGTGGTGGTGAGCAACGACCGGCCCTTGGTCGAGCGAGTGCAGGAGCTGGGCCTTGCCAACCTCTGTGCTATCTCTCTGGCCGAGCTCAACCGGTGGATACGCCAGCGCCAGCGCCCCCAGGCCGTGGTTATGGCTTGGAAGCGGCTGCCAGGGCCTCCCATTCCCGCTACTCCGTTGCGTCCCTCCCCAACTTCTGCAAAACCACCCTCCCCCGCCCAAAAGGGATCCCAAGCTGTTCAACGCAGATCTCCGGTTGGATTCGCCTCCAAAAGTGTGCAAAACTCGCTGGCGCTGCTGTTGGCTTTGGCTTTCTTCTCGGCAGCAGGGTTGCTGGCCTGGCGTTTGCTGGATCCCGCAGGGAGCGAAGGGATCTGGCGGCGGCTGCCCCTGTCTCGGATCCCCTGGCTGCGCGATCTCTAGCCGCTTTGGCCGAAAGAGCCCCGGCAGGCCTATGCTAGGATGAGAGCTTGCTAAAAACCCGGATCCCGACCCATGACGGAAACGGCTGACCTTTGGCCCCAGCTCTTGGGCCAACTGCTGGAGCGGCAATCCCTCAGCGAGGCCCAGGCGGAGCAGCTTATGAACGGCTGGTTGCACAACCAAGTGCCGGATGTGGTGTCGGGAGCGATTTTGGCGGCCTTGCAAGCTAAGGGGGTCAGCGCTGGCGAGCTGGCCGGCATGGCGCGGGTGCTGCAGCGAGCTTCTCTGGGATCCCCCCTGGATCTGCCCCTCCTGCTGGATACCTGCGGCACCGGGGGAGATGGGGCCGGCACGTTTAACATTTCCACCGCCGTGGCCTTCGTGGTCAGCGCTGCCGGGATCCCAGTCGTGAAGCACGGCAACCGCTCTGCTTCTGGCAAGGTCGGCTCGGCGGACGTGCTGGAGGCGCTGGGGGTGAACTTGAACGCCGAGCCGGAGCGGGTGCGGGCGGCGGTGGCAGAAGTGGGCATCACCTTTCTCTTTGCCCCCCACTGGCACCCGGCTATGCGGGCAGTAATCCCCTACCGCCGCGCCCTTAAAGTTCGCACTGTCTTTAATCTCTTGGGGCCCCTGGTCAATCCCCTCTACCCCAACCGACAGGTCATCGGGGTTTATGCGCCGGAGCTGGTGCCGGTGATGGCCGAAGCCCTGCGCCTACTGGGGCGGGAAGCAGCCATCGTACTCCATAGCCGGGAAGGCCTTGACGAAGCTGGCCTTGCTCAGCCCACGGACTTGGCCGTTCTCTCCCAGGGATCCCTGCGCACAGAAGTCTTGAACCCCCGGGATTACGACCTCACGCCCGCCTCCGTCCAAGCTCTCCAGGGGGGGGACTTGATGGAAAATGCCGCTATCCTCAGCCGCGTTCTCCAGGGAGGCGGCGATCTTGCCCAGCGGGATGCAGTGGCCCTCAATGCGGCGCTGGTGCTCCAGGTGGCGGGAGCTGTGGCTGACTTGAGAGCCGGAATTGCCCGCGCGCGGGAGATCCTTGCCAGCGGTGCCGCCTGGGAGCGCCTGCAAAAGTTGGTCAACTTCCTCCAGCCATGAACTACCCCACCGCGTAGGCGGGTGGGGTTTCCTCACCCGCTTGGCAGCAGAGCTTTTGTCTCTTCTTCTGCCCCAGTTGCTTCATCG
>NZ_JANSIY010000009.1:0-19097 GCF_047462295.1 Synechococcus sp. H60.3
TTTTCTACAACGTTGCTACTAATCAGCAACCGGGGCTGGGAACCCGCCTCGTGAGTCTTGGATGCTTCAGCTCTACTATGGCTAGCGCCACGCTTTGCGAACAGAGACCCGGTACACGGGAGCGATGAAGCAACTGGGGCAGAGGAAGAGACAAAAATCTCACCGTAAAGCGGATGGGGAAACCCCACCCGCCTGCGCGGTGGGGTAGTTCATGCGAAAAGTCAAGGGAAATCCGCTCGCCCGTGGGGGGATCAGCATGAGCGTCAGGAGGAAGCCGCCGTCTCAACCTGCTGTACCTGCAACGAAGCAATCGGAAAATGCCGCTCCAACAAAGCCGGGATCCCTTGCGGAGAAACGCCGCTGTAGCGAGCCTTGTCGGGCAGGAACACCACGTTCGGCCCCCGTTTGCAGTCCTTCAGGCAGCCCACCCCCTGCACCCGAATGGTCTCTGGGTAGGCTGCCAAGTGTGCCTGCAGAGCCTGTATCACCTCCAGCGCCCCCCGCCGACAGCAGTCGGACTTCTGGCAGACCAAGACGACCCCTTTTCTCTTTTCCTCCGATTCTGGAGCAGCTTTTGGGGGAGATGTGGCTGGGATCCCTGCCTGGACAGGAACCACGCGGTAGAGCACCCATTTCTCCCGCCCCTTCAGCAAATTCACTTCCCGCTCCCCCGCAATCTGCACCCTATCCCCTGGCTTGAGGCTGCGGTAGAGCTCAGAGCGCAGCGGCTTGGGGATCTTGCCGGCAAACACTTCCGCTCCGGCCTGCCAGCGCAAATACTTGAGCTTGCCATCCTTATCGGGAAGAAATCCCAGGAACTGACCTTCTGACTCAAACGGGATCCTTTGCTTAGCCAACTTGCTCATCTTGTCCCCCAGGCTCGGTGTTGAGCTGCCAACACGTCTCTAGGCTGTCCAATAACTCCCGCCGCCGCGCCGTGTATTGGCGGATCACGCTGCGCACCTGCAACAGGGCCAGAGGCGTGTCCACCTGCACCTGTAAATGGCCATCTCCTGCACAGACCGCCGGGATCCCCAACTCCACCAGCCGCCGCCCAATGCGCCAGCGTTCCCCTAAGGGGATCTGCAAACAATAGCTGCCCTCAAAAGATACAGGGTTCATGGCTAGGAGCAAAACCTCGGCAAATAAATCTAAACCCAATCGGGCAGTAATGATATGAATTTTCAACAAATGCTTACAAAAATAAGCCCTCAGGCCTAAGGACAGGTCACCTGGCCGGCGAACCTGCCCCAGATCCTGACTAGGCTCTGCCGTCCATCAAGCCAAACACTAGGCTGTCGTTGGCCAGGAAGTGGTTGAGGTGGAAGGCCCGGTCTTCCGTCTTGAGCAGAATCTGCTCGTAGAGGTAGCGGGTGGCGCGATCCCCTAGGCTTTCCGCTTGGGCGGCTTGGCGCCGCAGCAAATCGATGATGGCCTGCTCTGCCGCCAGGTCATTTTGCAACATTTGCCGCGCCTCAAAAGCGCCATCCGGCTCAGGGGTAAAGCAGCAGAGGCGGGCCAAGGTGGCGAAGGTGGCTACCGGCACACCCCCCAGACCTTCGAGGCGTTCTCCCAGGTCGTGGACATGTTCCCTCACCTGCTCGTAGTGATCCTTGAACAATTGGTGTAGCGGGTAGAACTCGGTGCCCTCTACTACGAAGTGATGCTTCTGGTACTGCAAGTACAGCCCTTGGAAGCTGGCCAGAAGGGCGTTCATCCCCTCGCAGATCGGCTGGGTCACCTCCAGGCCGAGGGAGACAGGGTTGTTGCGCACGCTGTTGAAGGACTGGCGCAAGGTTGAGGTTTCAGACATAGGGCAAGGTTCTCCGAAGTAAGAGAGCTAATTGTCCAGCCTACTCGAGTGGACAGATCCAGGGTTTCTTGGGGCTATCCTCACCCCAGCATAGTCTAACTCAACAGTTCTTGTGAATAGCTCTCAACAAAGTGCTTGTTGCAGCAGAACCGGTGGGCTGGTCAGAGAGTAGCCGCATCTTCCCGATTTACACTGGACTGGGAGCGTTAGCCCAGTTGATCCCGTACCTGGAGATGGAGCATGTCGCAAACGGAGCCAGAAAGCCACTCCTGGATAGAAAAACTGATTCGCCTAACCCATCAAACAGTTGCGCGGGCTGGGGGGAAACCGCAGGAACCTTGGGATTGGGCCAGCCACCTGTTCAAAGAGAGCCTGCTGGAAGCAGAGGCAGAAATGGGCCACTGTAATGTCCTGGTGATTGGCAAAAGTGGGGTGGGCAAAAGCACCTTGGTCAACGCGGTGTTTAAAGATGAGCTGGCCCGCACTGGTGTTGGCAGCCCTGTTACCCGCCACATTCGCCAATATTCTAAGCAAGGCTGCCCAATCACCATCTACGATACACCTGGCATGGAATTGGCGGGAGACCAGAATATCCAGATCCGCCTCGAGGTGTCCCAACTGATCGACGAGCTGCGCCTCAAGGATCCCGAACATCACATTCACATTGTTTGGTATTGCATCCACCACGAACTGAAGCGGCTGGAGGAAACCGAGCGTGAGTGGCTGAGAGAGTTAGAACTCAAAGATGTACCGGTCATCTTAGTCTTGACCCAATGCCTGGAATATCCCAATCCCGAAGAGAGCGAGTTTTTTCAGTACTTGCAGCGCCAAAATCTCCCTGTTCGCTACATTGTTCCTCTTTTGGCTAAGGACAAGGTCATTAACCGGCAACTCACCATCCCCGCCCACGGGCTAGAGCACCTAATCGGCTGCACCTCGGAGCTGCTGCCAGAGGTAGCCCGCCTTGCCTTTATCCGCCAGCAATTGCTGCGGGTGGATCTCAAGGCCGATGCTGCTTTTAAGTATGTATCGGGCTATGTGGCCAGCGCAGCGTTCATCGGCGCCGCACCTCTTCCTTTTGCCGATGCCCCTCTACTGGCAGCAGCACAAGTGGGCATGATTGCCAATATCAGCTTTATCTTTGGCTATAAAGCCTCCCCTTCTTTTTACTACTCTTTGATGGCGGCTTTGGCGGGAATTGGGGGCGCAGTAGTCACTGGGCGGGCCATTGTCTCAAACCTGCTGAAGTTGATCCCCGGCGCGGGATCCCTGGCAGGCGGCATCATCCAGTCCACCACAGCGGCTACCCTGACCCTTTCCCTTGGCCTGGCCTATATCGAGCTGATGAAGGCCATCGCCCGCGCCGAAATCCAAGGGATCCAGCTATCCCAGGCCCAGATGCAGGAGATCTTTGTGCGCGAGTACCGAGAATATGCTGCTTCGGGACACAAAACTCTCAAAAACTGGGATTGGGAAAAATGACTTTTTATCCCAGCTTTTGCGTAGACATTGGATCTAATTCTGGAGCAGGGGAAGCTCGTGCGCTCTCGAACCCAAAGGAGCCATTGACTAGGTACAAGGGGCGGCCTTTCACTTCTTCAAAAATGCGGCCCAGATACTCTCCAATCACGCCCAGGCTAATCAACTGGATCCCGCCCAAAAACAAGGTCATCACCGCCAAAGAGGCGTAGCCGGGCACATCGGAGCCAAACAGCAAAGTACGAATGACGAGGAAAAGGCCATACAGCAGAGCCGCTAGCGAGATCGCCAAGCCCAGATAGCTCCACACCCGCAAGGGCCAAGAGCTAAAAGAGGTGATGCCTTCTATGGCTAGGTTCCACAGCCGCCAGTAGTTCCACTGGGTTTTGCCGCGAAAACGGGGGGCGCGGTCGTAAAAAATGGCCACCTGCCGGTAGCCTACCCAGGCAAAGATCCCTTTCATAAAGCGAGTGCGCTCCCGCAGTTGCTTGATGGCGTCTACCACCTGCCGATCCAACAGCCGAAAATCTCCTGTATTGCGCGGGATCCGCACCTGGCTGAGCTGGTCAATGACCCAATAAAACCCATTGGCGGTGAAGCGTTTTAGCCAGCTTTCCCCTTGGCGGCTGCGGCGCACAGCGTACACCACCTGGTAGCCCTGCCGCCACTGCTGCAGCATTTCCGGGATCAACTCTGGGGGATCCTGCAGGTCGGCATCGATGGGAACAACGGCTCTGCCAGAGGCATAATCCAGACCCGCTGTGAGGGCAATCTCCTTGCCAAAACAGCGGGAGAGGTTCACCACCTTGATGCGGGGATCCTGGCGATGGAAGGCAATAAGCTTTTCCAGCGTGTCGTCCTGGCTGCCGTCGTTGACACAGATGATCTCGTAGGGGATCCCCAATGGATCCAAGGTTAGGCGCAGGCGCTCGAACAGGTGATCCAGGTTCTCCGCCTCATTTTTGCAGGGGATGACAACCGAGAGCTCAGGGGGAGCAGGCGCAGAGGACATAGGAGGATGACAGAAGAACAGGGATCCCGTAGCTGGCGATTATTCTGCCATCAGGGGGTGCTATGGGTTTGCCGACATCTCTGCCACAATCGAGCGCAGCTCGTCCTCCGAGATGCGATAGACCTCGTTACAGAACTGGCAAACCGCCTCTGCTCCCTTATCAGTACGGATCATGTCGATGAGCTCGTCCCGCCCCAACATACGCAACGCCCCCTTCACCCGGTCGGAGTTGCACTGGCAATAGAAGCGGATGGTGTGCACCTCCGGCGTGATCTTCAGATCCAGGTCGCCCAGACAAATTTGCAACAGCTCCAGCAAACCGCCGCCGTAGGCCAGCATTGGACTGAATTCCTCTACTTTGGCCAAACGGGCCTCCATCTCCGGGATCAGACTGGCTGGTGCTCCCGGCATGAGCTGCATCAACACTCCACCGGCGGCGCGCACCCGCTGGGAATCGAGGTTGACCCCCAAAAGAACTGCCGAGGGGATCTGCTCCGAGGAGGAGAGGTAGTAGCTGATATCGTCTCCCACCTCCCCTGAAACCAGTTCCACAGCACTGGTGTAAGGCTGGCCGTAGCCCAAGTCCCGCAGCACATGCAAATAGCCGTAACGCCCAACGGCCTGACCCACATCTAACTTGCTCTCAGGGGTGAGAGGAAGTTCAACGGCAGGGTTGCTCACATAGCCGCGTACCGTGCCGTCCATGCCGGCATCTACATAGATGCTGCCCAAGGGGCCATTTCCCTTCAGTTGCAGGTTGATCCGCGCCTGGCGTCGCTTCAGGTTAGCTGCCAGCAACAGGGCTGCACTCATGGCCCGCCCCAGCGCCACTGTCGCCACGTAGGAGAGCTTGTGCCGCTCCCGCGCTTCCTGGACTGCCTGGGTGGACACTAAGCCCACCACGCGGATCTTGCCTTCTGCCGCCGTAGCTCGGATCAGGTGATCCGGAAGGGAGAGGGGAGAACTCTCAGAGATGGCTTTCAAGCCTTTCCATTGCTCTGACCCAGAGGTATCCGTCATCACAACCTCAACTCACGTCTCGAAAGCAAGCCTGCAGGGATCCCCTGGCGACTTACTTCTTTCCCCGTGGGCTCGCTGCAACTTCGCTATAAGTCGGAGCCAGCCTGCACCATACCATCATAGGCGGCTTATCCCCCTGCCCACTAGCCGGCAGCTTGCTCCGCTAGTTTTTCGGCTCAAACCAATCACCTTGCCCATGCTGCCGCCCCGCCCTCCAGTTGGCAAAGTGGTGCTTCATCCTCAGTAAGGTAGGGAGAGTTTGCAATTCTTCTGCAATTTCTCCCTCTCTTGCCAGAGTGTGCCATCCTGAGGATCTAGACTGATCCAACGCGACCCCCAGCCTGTTGGCCTTACTCCCTGGGTGACTGTTCCATGTTGGATAACCTCACTGCCTATGTCTCGGAACATGCGGCCAAGCGTCGCTGGCGGGAACGTGCCTACAGCCGCTTTTTGCAGGATTGGCGACGACAAGTGGTACTGCTGCGCCGCCAACGGGCCGGTGAATTCGGCCAGCCGCTAGGGGATCCCTCCTGTGTTTTCAGCGCCCAGTCGGCTTGGTTGCGCTGTGCCGTCAACCCGCAAGGGCCCTGCCAGGGCTGCCCCCACTATTCTCCGCTTGTTCCTCCGCTGCCGGCTCGTCACCCTAATGTTCCCGGTTAGTTTGCCGCATCCAAATCTGTTCAGATGGACTTCTGCATCCTACCGCATCCCCAGGTTGCGCTGGGTTTACACTCCCACTGATGCCAAAGGAAGACCGGCGGCAAGATAAGGGATCCTATCTCCGGTCAACCTTTGCCACTCCCCCTGCCGACCGGCTGGCTAAACGCCAAGGCAACGGCATGGCTGTTTTCCCGGAGCGCTAGGGACTCTGCGCAGTTCCCCAGTTCATCAGCCCAGGGCTCTGCCCGGACCTAAGTAGGAGGCTAGCAAGCCTCTTTTCGTGTCAAAATGAAAGAACGGTAACTCCATCGGCAAAAGCGAGATTCATGGCCCTTTACCTCTCGGCAGAGCATCTTCGCGCCATCCGCCAGCATGGCGAGCAAGCCTTTCCCTACGAGGGCTGCGGTATTTTGATCGGCGAGCTCAAGGGATCGGACAAGATCGTCCATGAACTCTGGGCAGTGGCCAACACCTGGGATCAAGCCGAAAACCCCTTGGCAGACGGGGAATCCAGCCGCCGCCGCTTCTTGATCGACCCGGCGGATTTCAAGCGGGCCAACGACCATGCCATGCGCAAAGGCCTGGGGATCCTGGGCACCTACCATTCCCACCCCAACCACGCGGCTGTTCCTTCGGAGTTCGACCGGCAGCACGCTTTTCCTTGGGGCTTTTCCTGCGTGATTGTTAGCGTGCGCGAGGGCAAGGCAGAGGAGGTGGCAAGCTGGATTTTGGATGAGCAGGAGCAGCCCCAACGGGAGCCGATGCAGATTTGGGAAGACAAATCTCTGCCCTCGCTTGTGGCTCGGGCTGGCTAGAGCCTGGGCGGAGCTGACTGCTGTTTTCCCGCCAACCTTCCCTCCAAAAGTGAGGCTTATGGCTGAGAAGCTTTGGGATCCCTGTTGGGCAATGACTGTGGTGAGGGTTGTCGGAAAAAGCGGTACTCTGAACTTGATGAGGTGACACTTGGAATAGTTCAGCTCAGAACCTCAAGGTGTAGATCAACCAGATCGCTAGAACCCTTCCCCGAACTCCCATGGCAACCAAAGTCCTGATTCCCTCCCCCTTGCGTCCCTACACCGACAACCTGGAAGCTGTCGAGATCGAGGGCAACAGCGTTGGCGAAGTAATGCGCAATCTGATCGCCCGCTATGGCGAGCTAAAGCGCCACCTCTACACCGAAGACGGCAAGTTGCGCAATTTCGTCAACGTTTACCTCAACGACGAAGATGTGCGCACTTTGGCCCAAGGCGACGACACTCCTGTGGGAGAGAAAGCCACCATCAGCATCGTTCCTGCCATTGCCGGAGGGTTTTGACTATGTTGCACCTAGACACCAGCCAAGTCAGCCTCTCCCGCGAGGAGATGGAGCGGTTTTCTCGCCATTTGATCCTGCCGGAGGTGGGCCTGGAGGGGCAGAAGCGGCTGAAAGCAGGCAAGGTGCTCTGCATCGGCACAGGCGGCCTCGGCTCGCCCCTGTTGTTGTACTTGGCGGCAGCCGGCGTGGGGCGGATCGGCATCGTCGATTTCGATGTGGTGGATGTGTCGAACCTGCAGCGGCAGGTGATCCACGGCACTTCCTGGGTGGGCAAGCCCAAGGTGGAATCGGCCAAAAATCGCATCCTGGAGATCAACCCCTATTGCCAGGTGGACGTTTACAACACCGCTCTGAAGGCCCACAACGCCCTGGAGCTGTTTGCCAACTACGACGTGATCGTGGACGGTACCGATAATTTTCCCACCCGCTACCTGGTCAACGATGCCTGTGTGCTGACGGGCAAGCCCAATGTCTACGGCTCGATCTTCCGCTTTGAAGGGCAGGCGACGGTCTTCAACTACGAGGATGGGCCCAACTACCGCGATCTCTACCCCGAGCCACCCCCACCGGGGCTGGTTCCCTCCTGTGCCGAGGGGGGAGTGCTGGGGATCCTGCCCGGCATCATCGGCCTCATTCAAGCTACGGAGACTGTGAAGATCCTGTTGGGCATCGGCACGACCCTGAGCGGGCGGCTGCTGCTCTACGATGCTCTAAAAATGAGCTTCCGCGAGCTAAAGCTGCGCAAAAACCCCGCCACCCCGCCCATCACTCAACTTATCGACTATGAGCAGTTCTGCGGGATCCCGCAAGCGCAAGCTAGCCAAGCGGAGATCCCGGAGATCAGTGTGGCCGAGCTGAAGGCGCGGATGGATGCCGGCAAAGATTTTGTGTTGATCGACGTGCGCAACCCCAACGAGTGGGAGATCGGTCGGATCCCTGGCGCCCACCTGATCCCGTTGCCGCAAATCGAAAATGGTGATGGGGTGGAGCAGGTGCGCAAGCTGCTCAACGGCTCGGAGCTGATCGTCCACTGCAAGAGTGGAGTGCGCTCGGCCAAGGCCTTGAAGATCCTACAAACTGCCGGGATCGAGGGGAAAAATCTACGCGGTGGCATCCTCGCCTGGGCTGAGGCTTACGATCCCTCGATTCCCAAGTACTGAGACAACTTCCGGATCCCTGGTCCAGGATACGATGGCTCCGCTGCCCAGAGCCGGCTGTGCCCAATATAATTTCTCCCTTTTGCGTCCCTTTTTCCATGAGTGCCACTTTGCCGGCAGAGACAGAAACCATCTTTCACTCCATCCCCGAAGCCCTGGAAGACCTCAAGTGTGGCCGCATGGTCATCGTGGTCGATGACGAAAATCGGGAAAACGAAGGGGATCTGATCTGTGCTGCCCAGTTTGCCACGCCAGAGGTGATCAACTTCATGGCCACCCATGGGCGGGGCCTCATTTGTCTAGCCATGCAGGGATCCCGTCTGGACGAGCTGAAGATCCCGCTGATGGTGGGGCAAAACACCGACAGCAACCAGACTGCCTTTACCGTCAGCATCGACGCCGGGCCAGAGTTAGGGGTTTCGACGGGCATTTCCGCTGCCGATCGCGCTCGGACCATCCAGGCGGCCATCCACCCCCATACGCGACCGGAAGATCTGCGTCGCCCTGGGCATGTCTTTCCGCTGCGGGCGCGGGAGGGTGGGGTACTCAAACGGGCCGGCCACACGGAAGCGGCGGTGGATCTGGCGCTGCTGGCGGGGCTGTACCCGGCAGGGGTGATCTGCGAGATCCAAAACCCGGATGGCTCGATGGCCCGCCTGCCCCAGTTGATCGACTATGCCCGCCAGCACAATCTGAAGATCATCACCATCGCCCATCTGATCGAGTACCGCCTGCGCACCGAACGGCTGGTGCATCGGGGGGCTACTGCCACCTTGCCGACGGAGTTTGGCCGGTTTCAGGTCTACGGCTACCGCGACACCCTCAACCAGGTGGAGCACCTGGCGCTGGTGAAGGGGGATCCGACCCAATTTGCCGCCGAGCCCGTCCTGGTGCGCGTGCATGTGGAATGCCCCCTGGGGGATGCGCTGGGATCCCTGCGCTGCGACTGCCGCCGCCAATTGACCGCCGCCCTGAAGATGATCGACCACCAGGGCAAGGGGGTGCTGGTGTACCTGCGCCGGCAAGAGCAGGAGCTTAGCCTCATCCGGCAAATTCAGTCCTATGCCCTGCAGGATCTGGGGCTAGCTGAAACCGCGCCGCCGGCAGCGATGGATCTGCGGGATTACGGCATTGGCGCCCAGATCCTACGCGATGTGGGGGTGCGCCAAATGCGCTTGATCAGCAACACCTCTCGCCACATCAGCGGCTTGAAAGGATTTGGCCTGGAAGTGGCCGAGCGGGTGCCCTTGCTGGTGGAAGAGCCGGATCTCAATTTGCACGTGCAGCCATCCTGTTCTCTAGAAAACGCGACCCATTCCGGCTTAAGCCTGTAGAGCGTTGTAGGGCCGGGCGGTGTGGTGGAACAGGGGCCGCGGTGCAGCCGGTTCGTCCTCGACCCCATAAGCCTTGCATCCCCAGTGCCAGAACGACCAGGAAGGACGTTTGGGCAAAGATGGAGCCATACGCGCTGGCAAGACAGAGTCCCTGGCCGTGGGGCTCAAGAGGGGCTTTGGCAAGACGGGAATGTCGGATCCCACCTGCGACCACACCTCGTAGCTCTGGGATCGCACCACCACAATGCTGATCAGGGAGCCGCGATCCATGTCGTAGCGGCAACTGTCGATGGCGTCCTGCAGCCGAGAAAAGCTGCGGTTAAAGACGTAAAAATGGCCCTGGAAGCGGATGGCTTCCCAGAAACCTTCCCGTGTCACCGCCACATGGTCGCGATCGGCGGAGGTGTAGTCGAGGATCACCATACGTGTAAAGACTGACTAGCGATGGATCAGATTAGGGTGGCTTTTACCGTATTTCCACTTAAGCACACCATTGCACAGCCCGTCATCCGCGAAATGGCCTGCTTGCAACAAGACTGACTTAAGGCGTTTTCTCGCCCTTGCTGCTCATGGGATCCCGCCCAATTCCCGTCGCAGCTCGGCCATGGCTGCTTCTCCGATGTGGGGGGCGGTGCAGACCAGGTGGGGCGTGCGGATCAGGTCGGGGCGGGCTTGGCGCACTAGGGCGCGCAGGGTGGGGTAGCTGGCCTCGTCGCAGATGAGGGTGTGGGCACGGCGGATTAGGGATCCCACCCGCTCGGCATCGGAAATCACCGCCGTCAGCACCAGCAGGTCTCCCCGCAGGCTGTGGACAATCACCTCGGCAACTTCCAGGAGGGCGGTGCTGATGCTCACCAGCCCTAGACAGGCGTGGGGAGGCAATTGGCGGATCAGGGCAATTTCGCGGGCGTAGTCAGATACCTCCACCGGGAGAACACGGGCCCCCCGCGGCTGGGCAATGGCCTCGACGGCGCTGAGAAAATAGTGGAGCGTCACCACAGTGCCGGAATGGATTTGATCCAGCACGGCGGCCAGATCCTCTAGGGGCACCAACTGCACCCGGATGCCCAAAGTCTGTTGGATTTGTTGGGCCATCAGTTGTCCTGTGCCCAGATCCCGATTGGGCACGCACACCAGCACTTGGGCACTGCAGCGCAACCGCCAGTCGATCTCCGCCAGCAGCAGATCCCGCACCTGCTCCAGAGAAAAGCCCTGTTGCTGAAGCTGATCGATGCCCTGGCGCACCTGCTGCAGGGCTTGTTGGGATCGATCCAGGTTTTCGCCCAGACTACAAGAAGAGCGGTTAACCGCCTGGCGGGCGGAGCCGCTGACGTAAATGCCAGATCCAGCGCGCGTTTCCACCAGACCCATGGCCTCCAGTTGGTGGTAAACCTTGTGGATGGTGTTGCGGTGCAGGCCCGTTTGCATGGCCAATTGACGGGTGCTGGGCAGGCGATAGCCGGGAGGAAATTGCCCGCAGGCAATGCCAAAACAGAGCAAGTTGAAGAGCTGGACAGAGCCAGGGATCCTGCTCTCCGGCTGAATAGAAATGCGCATCATGACGCACTTTTCTCCATGAACTACCCCACCGCGTAGGCGGATGGGGTTTTTAGTAGCCCTGAAGCTCGCTCACAAGAACTCCGTCCCGCTAACGCGAGTGGCAGCGTTAAAATCTCCATCCCCTTCCCAACCACAAGCCGGGTTCACACAACGAAAACGCTTCCCTTCCCGCTGACCAAGCCACAAGCACCGGTGACAGGTCTGCGAAGTGTAGGCAGGCGGAACCACCACAACCTTGACTCCTGCTCTTACTGCCTTGTAGCGCACAAACTGCCTCAACGGGTAGAACGCCCCTCGCGCTAGCGGGCCGTAGGCCTCACTATTCGACCGCCGCTGCTCTGGCTTGCTGCGCGGCTGCTGGTTGACACGCTCCCGCTCGCGTCAGCGGGCCAGAGACCTCATCCCAGCCAAGTCTTCCAGGGCAATGGTGCTACAGGCAGCTTTGGCCCTAGAAACAATGGCTTTGAAGATGCAGTAATTCACCCAAGCTTGAAAGCGTCTCTTCCTACCAGACAGCCGTTGCAGCAGTTGACGGCACCTGGGCCGAGAACTATGTGTGCCCTGACTGGCTTTACGCTGGAGAACCGCCCTCAACTGGGAGTAGGGGTCTTTTTCCTGGTTCAACTGCTGTCCATTCCAGTTGTCACCCTCTGCTCGCGTCAGCGGGACGGAGTCCTTATGTGTGGGCAATATCTGTCCTGCCCAAGTCTACACCGATGACCTTGCCGGTGTTTTGGGGTTCCGGCACCTCAGATTCCACGCCAATCTGGATGGAGTAGGAACCATCTTGGCGTTTGACCAACGTGGCTACTTTGAGATGAGAACCTGTCAACATGCCACGCTGATAGTTACCACTCGCGCCAGCGAGCCGGAGCCTTGGTTGCATCCAGCTTTGTGGCTTGCGACGCAGACACCTTGAGCTTGCAAGAGATAGTCAGAACTTGGGTCATGCTGAGTATGTTAGGCACTATCCTTCCTCGCCGTATAGACGGTGGGGTATCCCGCGCATTCAGATGACGCAAATGCAAGGCAACAGCGAGTGCGAAAGTCTAACCCGAGGAAGGCCGGGCACCCCTCCCAGTTTCTCCCAGCCGAAGCCCAACTCCGCCCCGCAGCCAGGACTAAGTGGCTGTTGGGATCCCGGCCTCTATCCGGCTCAGGGCTAAGCTCATTTTGTCCAGCCACTGCAAAAGGTTCTCCAGTTGCTGCGCCGCAGGCACCATCCCCAGGCCCCGCACCGTCACCTTGCCCGGCTGGTAAACAAAGCGAGGCTGTAGGTGAGTGGGCAGCGCTTCCTTGAGGCGGTTCCAGGCGGGCTCCTCCATGGGAGTTTCCAAAAGGACATGCTCCTTGGCCGGCCTGATACGGGAAAAGCCCAGCCTGCGGGCCAAAATCTTCAGCTCCATCACCCGCAGCAGCTCCTGGGTAGGCTTGGGCAGGGGGCCAAAGCGATCCTGCCATTCCTGGGCAATTTGCAACAGCTCGACCCGAGAGCCGGCAGCAGCCAATTGGCGATAGGCCTGCATCTTTTGATCTTCGTCGGGGATATAGCTTTGCGGGATCATGGCGGTGACATTGAGGTCGATTTGCGTATCTTCCACCTGCGGGATCTCTTGGCCACGAATTTCGCGAATGGCCTCTTGCAGCATCTCCAAATAAAGATCGAAGCCCACAGCATTGACCTGCCCCGATTGCTGCGTGCCCAACAGGTTGCCAATGCCGCGAATCTCCATATCCCGCATCGCCAATTGATACCCAGATCCCAGTTGGGTAAATTCCTGAATGGCCTGCAGGCGTTTGCGGGCCTCTTCGGTGAGGATGCCATCTTCTCGGTAGAACAGCCAAGCATGGGCTTGGATCCCAGCCCGGCCCACCCGCCCTCGCAATTGGTAAAGCTGAGCCAGCCCAAACTCCTGGGCATTTTCAATCAAAATGGTGTTGACACGGGGAATATCCAAACCCGACTCAATAATGGTGGTGCAGACCAGGATATCGATTTCCCCGTTGTTAAAAGCCAGCATCGTCGCTTCCAGCTCTCCTTCCGGCATTTGCCCATGGGCAATGGCAATGCGGGCGCCGGGCACCCACTCCCGCAATTTGGCACTGGTCTCTTCGATCCCTTCAATGCGGTTGACAACATAAAAGACTTGCCCGCCGCGATCCAACTCTTGGCGGATAGCCGTGCGAATGACCTCAGGATTGTAGGGGGAGAGGTGAGTTTTAATCGGGCGCCGCGAGGGCGGGGGAGTTTGGATCAAGCTCATTTCCCTCAACCCCGACAAGGCCATATACAGAGTGCGGGGAATGGGGGTAGCTGTAAGGGTGAGCACGTCCACCTGGGTTTTGAGGAGTTTAATTTTCTCTTTTTGGTTGACGCCGAAGCGCTGTTCTTCGTCAATGACCAAAAGGCCCAAATCGCGAAACTGTACATCCTTGCCTAAAAGCTGGTGGGTGCCCACAATGACATCCAGTTCACCACTTTTGAGGCGGGCCAGGATCTCTTTTTTCTCGTCGGGAGTGCGGAAGCGGTTGAGTAAGCCCACTTGAATGGGATAGGGGGCAAAGCGCTCTTTGAGAGTGTGGTAGTGCTGCTGGGTGAGAATGGTGGTTGGCGCCAAAAGAGCTACTTGTTTGCCGGCGGTTACGGCTTTAAAAATGGCACGGATAGCCACTTCCGTTTTGCCAAAACCCACATCCCCGCACAGCAGCCGATCCATGGGGCGGGGAGACTCCATATCCCGCTTGATCTCCTGGACGGCGCGAATTTGATCCGGTGTCAGAGGATAGGGAAAAGAGTCTTCCAGCTCCTGTTGCCAAGGAGAATCGGGCGGGAAGGCATAGCCCTCCTGTTGGGCACGCTTGGCATAGAGTTCCAACAGGTCAAGGGCCACTTTTTGCAGGCTCTTTTTAACTTTTTGCTTGGTCTTTTCCCAGGTGCTGCCGGACATTTTGTGCAGCGCAGGGGGGCCATCGCCGCTAGCCCGGTAGCGGGAGAGGGAGTTGACCTGGTCGGCAGCCACCCGCAGCAGGCCATCGCTGTATTGAATGACCAGATATTCTCGGGTTTCGCCGCCGATGGTGAGGCTTTCCAGCCGCAGGAACTGGCCAATGCCATGGGCCCTGTGAACAACAAAATCCCCCGGCTTGAGCAGGTTGGGATCCACCTGGCGGGAGCTGGCCTGGCGGCGCTTGCGCACATAGGTGGGGGTGGCCAGGCTGTGCTGGCCGAAAAACTCGCGGTCGGTCAGCACCACCCACCCCAGCGTGGGCAGGAGAAACCCCTCCAGATCCGCTAGGCCGGAGTACTTCAGGGCCACCGGCGTGTAGGACTGGAGCTGGCGCTCGATAGTCGGAAAATCTTTGGGGTTGGGCACGTACTGGGCCGGGCAGTCGTGTTCCTGCAGCAGAGCCACGGTGCGGGAGGGCTGGGCGGAGAGGATCCACACCTGCAAGTGTTGCTTGCGGTACTCGCGCAGGGTTTTGGCCAGGGATCCAAACTGGTGGGGAGTGGCAGGGACAGGCCGGCTTTTGAGGTCGAGGACAGCTTCCCCCTCGCCAGCAGGGGCAAAGGCACGGGCCAACAGGCGGGGGAAGGGATCCCACTCAGCGGCCTCAAGATCAAAGGGGCGGTGGAAGGGCACTAGAGCCGGCTCAGCAGCCTGGGCCAATTGCCACTGCTCCTCGGCGTGGGCTAGCCACTGCCGGCTGTGGGCCTGGCACTGCTCCGGCTCGTCGATCAGGATCAAGGTATTGGGATCCAGGTAGCTCAGCAGGTTGGCCGGTGGATCGTAGAGCAGGCCGAGAAAACGGCGCAGGCCTTCTGGGGGAGGCGATCCCTGCTGCTGCAGGGCGGGGGAGAGCTGCTCCATCTTTTCCTGCAGCGCTGGCCAGAGCATGGGCCCATAGCCGGTGGGGGTCAGCCAGACAGAAGGGATCCCATCTTGGGAGCGCTGGCTTACCGGGTCGAACTCCCGCAGCCGTTCCAGCTCATTGCCAAACCACTCCAGGCGCACCGGCCACTCGCAGGCCACCGGGAAAATGTCGAGAATATCGCCCCTTTGGCTCCACTGCCCCTCGCTTTCCACCAGGCTTACCCGCTGGTAGCCCAGCCGGGCCAACTGCTGCCCCAACTGCTGCGGCGACAGCTCCAGGCCAGGTTCCAGCTTGAGGCAAAAGCCCTGAAACACCTCTGGGGGGGGAAGATGGGGTTGCAGGGCCCGCTCCGTGGCCACAACGGCCATGCCCTTTCTGCCCTGGAGACAATCGGCCAGCACCTGCAATTGTCCCCACACCAGTTCCGGCTCCAGGTCAAACGGCTCATAGGGGGAAGCCTCAGAAGTGGGATAAAGGTACACGCTCTCCCAGCCCATGCCCTCCAGTTGCGCCGTCCAGCGGCCTGCTTCTTCCAAAGTGGCAGTCACCACCAGCAGGGATCTCCCCTCCTGCTGGGCCAAAGCCGAGGCCATCAACCCCTTGGCGATCCGACCTGCCCCCTGAATGGCTGCCTGTCGCCGCGATCTCAAGCGGGCGGCCAACTCTTGTACCAAGCCGGATTGGGCAAGAAAGTGCACCAGCGGGACAAACGACATCTTCCACCCCCTACTGCCAACTGGGATCTCCAACAAGCCGGGATCCCAATTCTGGCAGGCCCTGAGGAAAATTTGCATGGCGTTATCCCCGCCCCTCAACGGGCTATTTCGGGATTGCGGATCCCCAGGCTGCCAAGTTCGCAACCCTCTTTATTCTGTAGTCCGCTTTACACGGAGAAAACCTCTTCTCCCGGGATCCTAAAGTTAACCTTTAGAGTCGAGCAGCCCATCGCTGATCCTGGTCAAGATGCAATCCTAGGAGGAGCAAAAAAGATAGCCTTCCCCACCTTATCCAAATGGCTACGGATGTCTGCAGCGAACATACCTGGAGGTGGGCCTGCACAAACTGCAGCAGAGAGGGTTGGGAAAAGTTGAGTTTATCCATCCAAACTGGGTGCCAATCATGTTTCTAGACACCGTCGCGCTTTCTCGACTACAGTTTGCCCTCACGGCCATTTTCCATATGCTATGGCCGGTTTTAACAACGGGACTGGCTATTTATCTTGTTGTTATAGAGGGCCTTTGGCTGAAAACTCGCAATCTAGATTACTATCGCCACGCTCGTTTCTGGTCAAAGATCTATGTGTTGAACTTTGGTATCGGCGTGGCCTCAGGGTTGCCGATGGCCTTTCAATTTGGCATGAACTGGGCCCCTTTTTCTGAGGCGGTGGGCGACTTCTTTGGAACCGTTCTTGGGTTTGAGGGCACGATGGCCTTTATGCTGGAGGCCAGCTTTTTGGGGATCATGCTCTTTGGCTGGGAGCGGGTGCCGCCGGTGATTCACTGGATCTCGACAATCCTGGTGGCCTTCGGCGCCAACCTCTCTACCTTTTGGATCCTGACGGCCAACTCTTGGCTACAGACGCCGGCAGGGGGAGTATTTGTCAATGGAAAGTTTGTGGTGCGCGACTACCTGCAAGCCATTGTCAATCCCTTCATGGTCAATAGCTTTCTGCACATGTTTTTTGCCACTTTGGAGACCTCTTTGTTTGTAATTGGTGGCATCAGCGCCTGGTACATTCTCAAGCGGCGGCACAGCGAGTTTTTTTCCCGTTCCCTCAAAGTGGTCTTGGCAATGGCTCTGGTGGTAGCCCCCTTGCAGGTGTTTATCGGCCACTTGAGCGCGGAGCAAGTGTATCGCTATCAACCGGCCAAGCTGGCGGCCATGGAGGCCCAGTGGGAGACGATCCCTGCCGGCGAACGAGCCGATTGGAGCCTGCTAGCCCTGCCCAACGACCGAGAAGAGCGCAACGAGTGGGAGGTGAAGATCCCCGGTGTGCTGGGCTATCTGCTGGAGTTTAAGCCCAGGCTGGATCGACCGGTGCAAGGCCTGAAAGCTTGGGATCCCCAAAATCGTCCCCACATGATTGGCCTCATCTACTACTCCTTTAGGACAATGGTGGCCATTGGCCTGTTTCTGGCCGGGCTTATGGGGGTGACCTTGATTCAGTGGTTGAGGGGCAAGCTGTCGGCGGAGGCCCTCTCCCAGCAGAAGTGGCTGATGTGGGCCTGGGTCTTTGCTGGCCCCCTGGGATACATTGCCGTCGAGGCTGGCTGGATTGTCCGCTGCGTTGGCCGGCAGCCCTGGATTGTGTATGGACAACTGCGCACCGCGGAATCCGTTTCGCCGCTGCCGCCGGGAGAGGTGCTGTTTTCTTTGGTCGGCCTGACTGCTTTGTATACGGTGTTTTTCGTGGCTGCCCTTTACTTTGGCAGCCGCATCATCCGCAGAGGGCCTGACCTGGAGCTGCCTGCCCCCGTTCCGGCAACCCAGCCGGTGATCGTGATCGAGCCTGCCCGCCACGAGCCGGATCGCCGTCCTGCAGAAGCTCGCTAGCACCGGTGCAGCCCTAACAGAACCCAGACAACACCGCAGGCTCCTCATCCAACAGCAGCCAAGCCACTCGTCGATTTCCAACTCCCCTCTCCCAGAGGGAGAGGGGTTGGGGGTGAGGGGGATCATGTCTCGAACTGGTCGGAAATAAACTACAGAGAACGACGATGGAATCTTTCGAGCCTTTACAGCAGTTTTTACCGCAAGTCTGGTTTTTTATCCTCGGTCTCTTCCTCTTCCTTTATGTTCTGCTAGATGGATTTGACTTGGGGGTTGGCATCCTCTCCCTGACGGCTTCTAGCGAGACCCGCCGCAGCATTCTCATGACCAGCCTGGGCAATGTCTGGGATGCCAACGAGACCTGGCTGGTGTTGATGGGGGGATCCTTATTTGGAGCCTTTCCCCTTGCCTACGCCACCATTCTCAACGCTCTCTACATTCCGCTGGTGATCATGGTGGTGGGCCTGATCTTGCGGGCTGTCTCTTTCGAGTTTCGGGAGAACGCCGACAACAAGCTGGTGTGGAACCTCGCCTTCGGGGTGGGCAGCTTTTTGGCGGCCTTGGGCCAGGGGTTTGCCTTGGGCAGTGTCTTCGAAGGGATCCGCGTCGACGAAGCCGGCCACTTTGCCGGCAGCCCTTGGGATTGGCTGACCTGGCGCACAGTGTTGGTGGCTCTTACCTTGATCCAGGGCTACGTGTTAATCGGCTCGGCCTATCTGATCGTTAAGACCACCGGCGAGCTGCAGAAAACCTACTACAAGACAGCAACCATTGCCACCTGGACAACGTTGCTGGGGGCAGTGTTTATCACCATCAGCACCCCCATCATGTCGGAGCAGGCGCGCGCTCAGCTTTTCTCGCCTCCTCTTTTCTATATCTTTGCTGCCATCCCCGTTTTGGGACTTTTGTTGGTGGCTCTGTTGCTGCGCAGCCTGCGGCGGCGAGAAGAAAATAGCGTTTTGGTTTACACTTTTTTAATCTTTGCCCTTTCTTTTATCGGCCTGGGGTTTATGGTTTTCCCCAACATTATTCCTCCCAGCGTCACCATCTACGAGGCGGCAGCTTCTCCCAGTTCACTGGTGTTTATGCTCACCTTTATTGGCTTTTTGATCCCGGTTATTTTGTCCTACAACATCTACAACTATGTGGTGTTCCGGGGCAAGATCGTGGTGCAGGAAGCAACGCCAGAAGAGGCCAAAGTTTCGGAGGCAGCTTAAACCCAAAGCAAAAAGTCTCAACTTTTAAATCAAGACCCCGCCGAGCGTTTTGCCAGGCGGGGTACATTTGCAAGCAAAACAGGGTTAACCTCGAGGGGAACATCGGA